>JALSQJ010000056.1 GCA_026985495.1 Campylobacteraceae bacterium | reverse complement strand
TTATCTACTTTAATATTGATTAAAATATTATTTTCATCAGTTAATTGAAATTCACCTCTATATTGTTTATTCTCTTTTAGTAATGAAAGTTGAATTTTTTGATTTTCTCCTTTTATCCACTCTATAATTTCGAAATAGATAATTTTTTTTGATATTTCACAAAAGGTGTAGATAAACCTATAGTCTATTTGAGCTTCTGTTTTCTTTTGATATTTAAGGTATAGCTCAACTCTCTGCTCAAACTCTTTTAGGTTATCCTCCTTTTGAAAATCTTTTAATAAAAAGAGAGGCTCTCCTTTAAGTTGGTAGTTAGATAGTTTATAGTTAGGATAACTTTTACAAAAATCAGAACTACATCTACTACCTTGTTGTAGCCAACGCCTAAGGACAGTTTTTCTATTAAAAAAAAACTGTTTTTTTGCCTCTTTTTCGCTAATTTCATCAAACTTATCTCTTTTGAACTTTTTATAATCAATGAGTGCTTTTGTAAACTCATCTATATTATCATTAAAAAGTTTACTCTGAATGAGTTGTAATTTTTGAGTAAAAGTACTCATATCTTCCCTTTTATTAAAAGTTGTAATAGTTGTAGAAACAATTATACAAGATAAATATTAATTATAAAATAATTTTGAAGAAAATAGTTTATATGAAATCCCTAAAAATAGTCATTTAAAAAATGATATGAAAAGTTGTTAAAAGTTTTTGAGAATTGTATTGAAAAACTTTTTCTCTTCTAATAGACTTTCGACTATAATTTTTAAAATAAAGGATAATTATGAAACATTTTAGAGGTGCAATCTTTATTGCAATAGTTGGTTTGGTTTTAGCTTTTTATGTTGGAGGAGTATCGACACTTTATGTGGTAGTACTTTTAGCTATGTTAGAGGTATCACTCTCGTTTGATAATGCAGTAGTAAATGCAAAGGTCTTGGAGACAATGGAGTCTAAATGGCAAGAGAGATTTATTATCTTTGGTATGCCTATAGCTGTGTTTGGTATGAGGTTTCTTTTTCCAATTATTATTGTAGCTATAGCAAGTGGTTTAGGTATTTTGGAGACATTTACTTTAGCTTTAGATAACCCAGAAAAATATCAAGAAACATTAGGTTCTGTGGAGAAGCTTATTTTTGCATTTGGTGGCTCTTTTTTGCTTATGGTATTTCTATCTTTTATATTTGATGTTGACCGTGAAGATAAATGGATAACAATAGTTGAAGAGAGTGATATTCTATTAACGATGGGAAAAGTATCAAGTATTCAGATGATAATATCTATGGCTATAGGTATATTATTGATGAGTCTCTCTACACAGCCTAGTATCGGAATAGCCTATTTTACAGGAGTACTACTCTACTCATTGATTGAGTCTTTGGATAATATATTAAGTAGTAATGGTGTAAGAAATGGTCTTATGGGGTTACTTTACTTAGAGGTATTAGACGCTTCTTTTAGTTTTGATGGAGTTATTGGTGCATTTGCGTTAAGTTCAGATATATTTATTATTATGATTGGTCTTGGAATTGGTGCAATGTTTGTTCGTTCGCTTACACTCTATTTTGTAAAGGAGAATACACTTGATGAGTTTAAATATTTAGAGCATGGAGCTCACTACGCTATATTTGCACTTGCTATGGTGATGTTCTTAAAAATATTTTTTCATGTCAATGAGATAATGGTTGGAACACTTGGGGTTCTTTTTATTGGAGCATCTCTTTTTCACTCCATAATAGAAAATCATAAAGAGAAAAAGTTAGTTAAGCAGTTGGCTTAATAGATGAGAATAGTATAGTAAAAAATCACAAAAAGCTAAAATAATATGACAAAATATCATATTTTTAGTTTTGTTCAAATTATATGCTGAAATTTTAATATAACTAGCTATAATGGTTGCAGATGAAAGATGAGTGTGGAAATATATTTCTTCTCTATTTGGATTCGACTTGATTTTAAGATTAATTTCTTTAGAAAAGTTATATATTTACAAAAGGTACGACAATGGCAGAATTAGTTAATGGAACTGTGAAATGGTTTAACGATGAAAAAGGTTATGGATTTATTGAACAAGCAAGTGGAGGAGCAGACGTATTTGTACACTTTAGACAAGTGAACAACCCAAGTGGTGGTAGAGTCTCTCTTGCAGATGGTCAAGCTGTAACATTTGAGATTGGTGAAGGTCAAAAAGGTCCACAAGCTGAAAATGTAACAGCAGTTTAAGCTGTTGTTCTTTAGGGGTAGAGCTTTCTACCTCTTTTTAAAATTTAAAAAAAATTTCTAAAAATCACATTTTAATTAAAATCAACATAATAGTTTAGAACAATTTGGCTATAATAGCGTCAAAAAAATTAAGAATATATATGCAACGATTTGAAGCTTATTTAAAAGCAAATTTACCTGATATAGATACCTTTCATCCATACTACAATAAGGCAATGAGAGCTATGCTTTTAGCAGGTGGGAAACGCTTTAGACCTATGTTACTACTCTCTGTAGTTGAGGCATATGAACCTTTACTTTTTGAGGGAGCATTAGCACCTGCTTTTGCATTAGAGCTGTTACATACCTACTCTTTGATACATGATGATTTACCTGCAATGGACAATGCCTCTTTACGTAGAGGTCTTAAAACTTTGCATGTTACTTATGATGAATCAACAGCTATTTTAATAGGAGATGCTCTAAATACAGAAGCATTTTATCATCTTTCAAAAGCCCCTTTACGAGATGATATTAAAATTAAATTGATTGAACTTTTAGCACGAGATGGTGGAACTTATGGAATGGTTTTAGGACAGTCGATTGACATACATTTTGAAAATATACCATTGACCTTAGAGCAGATTAAAGAGCTACATAGAAATAAAACAGCAAAGTTGATAGCAACTTCCTTACAAATGGGGGCAGTCATTATAGGTTTAGAGAAGAAAAAACAAGAGGAACTCTACCAATTTGGAATTGACTTGGGATTACTCTTTCAGATTCAAGATGACATAATTGACGAGACTCAAAGCGAGGAAGAGGCAGGGAAAACTACTGGTAACGATGGAGATAAAAACTCATTTATTAACCTCATTGGATTAGAGACTACCATAGAAGAGGCAGAAGCGTTGGTTAAAACAGTTGAACAACAGTTTAATGGTTTTGATGAACAACTACAGAGCGGTTTAAAAGATATTGTTCAAAAATATCTCTATAGACACCGATAAATTACAATTTAAGGAAGTAAAATGGCAATGACAGAGCAGAATAAAATACGAAAAAAGATGGCAAATACAATTCGTTTTTTAGCAGCAGATATGGTACAAGAAGCCAATTCAGGACATCCTGGTGCACCTATGGGTCTTGCAGATATTGCAGTGGTTTTAGGTGAACATCTAAATCATAACCCTAAAAATCCAAAGTGGTTAAATCGTGACCGTTTAGTCTTTTCAGGTGGTCATGGTTCATCTCTTATATACTCACTTCTACACCTTTGGGGATATGATGTAACGTTAGAAGATTTAAAGCAGTTTAGACAGCTTGACTCTAAAACCCCAGGGCATCCAGAGTTTGGTCATACTGATGGAGTTGAGATTACCACAGGACCTTTAGGTCAAGGTATTGCTAATGCTGTTGGTTTTGCAATGGCAGCTAAATATACAGCAGAACAAGTAAATTCAGAGACTTGTGAGCTTATTGACCATAAAGTTTACTGTCTTTGTGGAGATGGTGATCTGCAAGAGGGTATCTCTTATGAGGCATGTTCAGTTGCAGGACATAATAAGCTTGATAATTTAGTCCTTATTTATGATTCAAACTCTATTACGATTGAGGGTGATACAAGCATTGCATGGAGTGAAGATGTAGAGGGTAGATTTTTAGCACAAGGTTGGGATGTTAAGAAGATTAATGGTCACTGTTATGATGAGATTGATGCTGTTTTAAATGAAGTAAAAATGGCTAAAAAGCCAACACTGATTATTGCCAATACTATTATTGGAAAAGGTGCAATGGAGTTAGAGGGGTCGGCAGCTACTCATGGCTCTCCACTTGGTGAAGATATTATTACTGCCTCAAAGATAAAAGAGGGGTTCCCTACTGAAAAATTCTATATTCCAGAAGATGTTTTGATAAGATTTAGATGTGCCATAGAGAGAGGAGATATGTTAGAGAAGCAGTGGATTCAGTTACATAAACAAGCTCCATTAGTAGAGCAAAATATAGCTATGGAGAGACTACTAAATCCAGACTTTTTATCTATTGAATTTCCTGACTTTACAGATAGTGGCTCAATGGCAACTCGTGACTCTAATGGTAAAATTTTAAATGCTATTGCAAAAGCAGTGCCAAGTTTTATTGGTGGTTCTGCCGATTTAGCTCCATCGAATAAAACAGAGTTAAAAGATATGGGTGATTTTCCAAAAGGGAGAAATATGCATTTTGGAATTAGAGAACACTCAATGGCTGCTATTACTAATGCAATGGCTCTATATGGTACAATTATTCCTTTTAATGCAACCTTCTTTGTCTTTTCTGACTACCTGAAGCCAAGTGCTAGAATTGCAGCATTGACAGATATTCAAAACTTTTTTATCTGGACACACGATAGTATTGGTGTAGGGGAAGATGGACCAACTCATGAGCCAATTGAGCATATGAGTCAATTTAGAGCATTACCCAACTTCTATGTTTGGAGACCAGCTGATGCTACAGAAAATGTAGAAGCGTGGAGAACAGCACTTAGTATAAAAGCACCTCATGGTTTTGTATTGAGTCGTCAAAAGCTTCAAACACTAAAGCCAAAAAGAGATTTTGGAGAGGTTTCAAATGGAGCATACATTGTAAAAGAGCGTAAAGATGCGAACTTTACACTAATGGCAAGTGGAAGTGAACTTATGTTGGCTCTTCAGTCAGCTTGTCATCTTGAAGTTTTAGGGATTAAAGCAAATGTTGTCTCTGTTCCTTGTCTTGACCTATTTAATGAGCAAGATAGAGAGTATAAAGAGAGAGTAGTAAATCCAAATACAAAAGTTTTAGCTGTAGAGGCTGGAACTGCTACAGAGTATTACAGATATGCAGATGATGTTCTTGGAATGGAGAGTTTTGGTGCTTCTGCTCCTGCTGAGTTACTTTTTGAGAAGTTTGGATTTACCATTGAGAATGTAATGAGAAAAGCTTGTGCTTTGATGGATATAGAGTATAGAGAAGTAAATTTAGGAAAATGTTAAAATATTGATTGCTTGTTAACAATTTGTTAAGAAAATCTATATATAATATTATTAACATAAAACCACAAAGGTAAAAAATGATTAAGACAATTGCATTGGCATCACTACTGTTAGTAACATCTCTACAAGCGAAAGATTATGGAACAGTAAATGGTGAAAAGATTACAGAGGCAGATATATCTGCAACTATTGGGCAAACAGGAATGAAGTTTGAAGCTCTCGATAAGGAGATGAAAAAGAGAGTAATTGATATGGTAGTTGACAGAAAATTACTTACTCAATCTGCAGAAAAAAGTGGAATTGAAAAAACAGAAGCATATAAGAGTCAACTTGAATCGCTTAAAAAAGATTTGGCTCTTGATGTATGGATGAGAAAAGAGATGAAAACAATTGAAGCTTCTATCTCAAAAGAGAAACTTCAAGAGGAGTATAAAAAAAATAGAGATAAATACACAATTCCTAAAAAACTTCAAGCACGTCATATTCTTGTTAAAACAGAAGATGAAGCAAAAGCACTTATTAAAGAGCTAGATGGTGCAAAAGATAAAAAAGCAAAGTTTATTGAACTTGCTAAATCAAAGTCAACAGGACCTTCAGGTGCAAATGGGGGAGATTTAGGTTGGTTCCCACTTAATCAGATGGTTCCAGAGTTCTCAAATGCTGCAGATAAGTTAAAAGTTGGTGAATATACTAAAAAACCTGTTAAATCACAATTTGGTTATCATATTATAATGTTAGATGGTAGAAAAGATGCTACATTAAAACCATTTGAGAAGGTTGAAGCTCAAATTAAAAATGATATGAGTGGAAAAATGTTTGCAGATAGAATGAAAAAGAAAACAGATGCTCTTAGAAAATCTGCTAAGATTGAATTAGCTAAATAATTTTTATGAGTTAGGTTTTAACCTAACTCAACATTCCTCTTACTTCATCTTCATCAATCAAATCTTTGTTAAATTTAACTACAGCAATCTGCTCTGTTTCGTTTACATATGACTCAACAATTGCTTCGTGTTTGGTTAGTGATGCTACTTTTTCACGGTCAAATAAATTGAGTGGCAAGTAAACATTTCCACGGTTGTTTGGGCTTGGCATGGTAGCTACCCAAATAAACCAAACAATAGATATAGCACCCACAATCATTGAAAGAGTAGCACGGTCATAGTGTTGCATTATCCAACCTGCCAATAGACCACCTAAAAAAATACCTGTATATGCAAAGGTATTTGCAACACCAAGAGCTGCCCCTTTTTGATGTACTTTGGCAAATTTAGCAACAAAACTTTGAAGTAGTGGCTCAAACATATTAAAGCCTATAAAAAAGAGTGTTACTCCAATACCAAAGATGAGAGGTGTAGAGGCAAACCCCATTGCCATAAAGGCTACAAATATAATGGCAACAGAGATCATAAATATCTCTCTACCTTTTCCATGCTTTTCCCCTAAAATAGCAGCAGGAGCCATTGATATAAAACCAAATATCATAGCAGGAAAATAGACTTTCCAAAGTTCAGCCTTCTCCCAACCAAAACCACCTTCGGTTACTCCATGTGTCATAACAATAGGGATAATAAAAAATGCCATTGTCATAATAGATGAGTGGAATAAAAAGGTAATATACATTCTTACTAATGCTTTGTCTTTAAATACCTCAGTAAATTTTGACTCCTCTTCACTATAGGTATGAACAATATGAGGAGGTTTGGGAACAGAGGTAAATAGAACACCAATTGCCATAACTGAGAGTATGGCTGTTAACCAAAATAGTTTATCAATTCCCCAATGTCCACCAACAAGAGGAGCTACAATCATAGCAACAGCAAAACTAAGAGCGATTGTCCCACCCATAATAGCCATTGCATGAGCTCTCTGTTCCTCTTTTACAAGGTCAGCTATCATTGCTGAAACTACAGAACCAATAGCCCCTGAACCTTGTAGAAAACGACCAATCATTAACATATATATATTATCTGCCATTGCAGCTATGATTGAACCTATAATAAAAATGACCAATCCAAAAAAGAGTATTGGCTTTCGTCCAAATTTATCGGACATCAATCCGAATGGAACTTGAAAAATAGCTTGTGTTAAAGCATATCCCCCAACTGTAACTCCTGCTAAAAAGGGAGTTGCCCCCTCCATATCAAGTGCATAGACTGACAGAACAGGAAGGACAATAAAGAGTCCAAAGAAACGTAATGCAACAATAAAGTTTAAAGGCATTATCTGTTTAATCATAGTAACATCTCCAATAAGATAAAATTTCTCTTATTATATGCTATAAAGGTTAAGAGTAAATGAAAATTGTTTTAGCAACTGGTAACAGAGGTAAATTAAGAGAGTTTAAAAAGATGTGTGATGTTGAAGTGATTGCCTTTTCAGATATTTTAGGCAATATAGATATTGTAGAAGATGCAGACTCTTTTAAAGGAAATGCTCTTATAAAAGCACGAACCATTTATGAAAAGCTTGAAGATAGTGAAGCTATTGTTGTCTCTGATGACAGTGGAATCTCTCTACCTCTACTTGGTGGCGTTCCAGGAATCTACTCTGCAAGATATGCAGGAGAGGGTGCAACTGATAAAGAGAACCTATATAAATTGGTAGATACTATTAAAGAGATTGGAGTTGAACAGACTCCTGCTTACTATACGGCTGCTATTGCTATTGTAAGTAGATATGGTGAGTATGTGGTTCATGGGTGGATGCATGGAGAGGCTTTGGCAACTACACGAGGCGAAAAGGGGTTTGGCTATGACCCTATGTTTGTTCCTTTTGGATATGATAAAACATTAGGAGAGCTAGATGATGAGGTAAAAAAAGCTATCTCTCATAGAGCAAAAGCGTTGGCATTAGCTAAACCAATTATTAGACTTCTTGCAATAAATTATAAAGGTAAAAGATGAAAGATGGAAGAAAACGAGCCAATATAAAAAGTGGAATAGAGGTAAATATTGTCTTAAAAGAAGACCAAGATACGGGTCTGTTAACATGGGGAGTTGTCCGTGACATATTAACTAACTCTAAAAGTCACCCTCATGGCATTAAAGTAAGATTGATGAGTAGAGAAGTAGGGCGAGTAAAAGAGATTTTGAGTTAAATGTTTAAGCCTCCTTTTTACTTAAAAAACTCTCATATTCAAACCCTTTTTGCTACTTTTTTTAGAAAAGATAGATTAGAAAAGTTTGAAGTAGAGGAGTTTACTCTAAGCGATGGTGATTTTATAGAGACCGTTTGGAAAGAGTCTAAACCGATAGATAATCGCCCAATAGTAGTACTTTTTCATGGGTTAGCAGGTTCAGTTTGCTCTCCCTATATTATTGGTCAGATGAATGCTTTGAAAGAGCAGGGGTATGCTGTAGTTTTAATGCACTTTCGAGGGTGTGGAAGTAAAGAAAATTTAAAACCTTACGCTTACCATAGTGGAAAAACAGATGATGCTAGAGAGTTTATAGAGCATTTAGTAAAGAGTTACCCCAAGAGTCCACTTCATGCTGTTGGTTTCTCTATTGGTGGAAATATGCTTTTAAAACTTTTAGGTGAGTGGGGTGAAGAGTCTCCTTTATGTTCGGCTGTTTCAGTCTCTGCTCCTATGCGTTTAGATATTTGTTCCAATACCATAGAGAAAGGGTTTGCAAGGGTCTATCAGAACTATTTGTTAAAACCTCTAAAAGATACACTCCTTAAAAAGTATAAGAAGTTTAATATGCAAGAGCTTTTAGGAATAAGTGAAGATGAGGTAACATCATTAAAAACTATTAGAGCATTTGATGATGCCTATGTTGCCCCTATGTTTGGCTTTAAGTCCAGTTCAGACTACTATGAAAAGTGTTCATCTAGGCAGTTTTTAAAAGATATTAGAACGCCAACACTCATTGTTCATGCATTAGATGACCCTTTTATGAGTAGTGATATTTTACCTACAAAAGAGGAGCTTTCCAATAGCATAAGAGTTGAAGTATTAGCTCATGGTGGGCATGTTGGGTTTGTAATGGGAAGCTTTAGAGAGCCAAAATATTGGTTAGATAGTCGAATTTTAAAATTTATAAAAGATGGAGTATAAAAGATGACAAAAGAAGATTTTAATGAGGGGTTACTAGGATTTTTAGATAGTTCACCTACCCCTTTTCATGCTACAAAAAATATGTGTGGTATGTTCAAGAATGCAGGATTTGAAAAATTAGATGAGCTTGAAACATGGAATTTGCAAGAGGGGAAGAGTTATTATTTAACTCGTAATGACTCTTCAGTAATAGCCTTTACCTACCCAAAAAAGAGCAGAAATTATCTCATTGTAGGAGCTCATACCGATTCACCAAATCTAAAATTAAAACCAAACCCTCTACTTAAAGAGCATGGCGTGGTTAAATTGGGTGTTGAGCCATATGGTGGATTGCTTTTAAACCCTTGGTTTGACCGAGATTTATCGATTGCAGGACGAGTTAGTTTTTTAAATGCTCAAGATGAGATTGAGGATAGATTGATAGATGTGAAGCGTACTATTGCTACTATTCCTTCATTGGCAATTCACCTTGACAAAGATGCAAATCAAAATAGAACTATTAATAAACAGACCGATATTTGCCCCATATTAACTACTAATGATGATTTTGATTTTGATGAGTTTTTAGAGTGGCAACTTGCACAGCAAGGAGTGGTAGGGGTAAAGCGTATATATGGTCATGAGTTAAGTCTATATGATGCACAAAAAGCTTCAGTAGTTGGGCTTAGAGGTGATTTTATAAGTTCAGCACGGTTAGACAATCTGTTATCTTGCTATGTAGGTATGTTAAGTATCTGTAGTATAGAGGCAATAAAACCAATGCTCTTTATCGCCTCTGACCACGAAGAGGTAGGGAGTGACTCAACCAGTGGAGCAGGGGGGAGTTTTTTAGAAAATACACTACATAGAATTTTCCCAGAGTATAATGAATATATAGCTATGACACAGAGTTCACTTATGGTAAGTGCTGACAATGCTCATGCTATTCATCCTAACTTTTCAGCAAAACATGACAAAAATCATGCACCATATATCAATAGTGGTGTGGTAATTAAGGTAAATGCAAATCAACGATACGCCTCTAACTCTACAACTATTGCAACATTTATGAATGTAGCAGAGAGGTTAGGTGAGAGTGTTCAGAAGTTTGTAACACGAAGTGATATGGGCTGTGGTTCAACTATTGGACCTATTACAGCTACTAAAATTGGGGTGAAGACCATTGATATTGGGTTGCCAACTTGGGCAATGCACTCCATTAGAGAGGTGTGTGGAGCAGATGATGCTTACTCCTTATATAATATTCTAGTTGAGTTTTAATCTCAACTAGGCAGAGTGTCTAAATCTATTTTTTAAGGTGTTAAATATAATGGCAATAAGCTTTTTCGGTTTTAAAATAGAGTTCATGTACTCATTAAAGGTCATCTGATTCTCTTGTAAAAAACTCTCTAAATAGACTAAAGATGCTTGTATCCCATGTTTTTTTTCTATCTTTAAAAGCTGTTGATAGAGAGGCTCAATAGTCTCAATAGCATCTTTAGAGACACCTCTTCTAAATGCAAGATATGTTTTTTGGTTGCCTTCATATCGAATTTCAAAGTCGGTACTTACCCAGTAGTACTCTCCAGAACGAGCAAGGTTTTTAACCAATGCTTGAATATTTTCACCTTTTTTAAGTCGTTGCCACATTAAGTAGAAGATACAAGCAGGCATATCAGGGTGTCTAACAATACTGTGAGGTGTCCCCAAAACATCAATCTCCTCATATCCTGATATTTTTAAAAATGTATCATTTACATATAGTATGTTCCCATGTTCATCTGTTTTGCTAACAAGAAACTCATTGTAACCAACTTTTATCTTATGGTCAATTGGTAGTGGTCTATGTACTCTCATAATTTCCCTTTCTATATGATTTTAGCAGTTAGTATATAATTGAAATAGGAAGTAAATATGAAAAGATATACTTTTAAATATAAAATCTAATAATTTTACTTAAATAATTTAATTTTTATAAAGTCACATAGACATTTAAATTTTCGGTTTTTATTTAGCTCTTTCATATATTGTGCATAGGTCATACCCTTCTCGTTTAAGTGTGACTCCATATATTCTAAGGCAGCATCAATACTAATATCTTTCTCTATCTCAACCATTATTTTATAGAGAGGCTCTATCTCTTTAATTACAGCATCTGGAGCTTGTTTTCCATAGGCAACATAGGAGATGATTTTATTGTCTCTATCTTTTTGGGGTTTAATGTTTATTAGTGTCCAGTAGTAGTGATTGTCATTGGTCTTATTTTTAATAAGTGCTTGAATAGGATAACCTTGTTGAATGATAGACCATATAATACGAAAAATACTCTTTGGCATATCAGGGTGTCGTACAATACTGTGTGGTTTTTTAATAACTTCTGAACTTTTAAAACCATTGAGCTCTAAGAATGTTGGATTGCAGTAAACAATATTCCCCTCTGTATCGGTACGGCTTACAATCACTTGTTGTGTTGCACATTTAATCTCATTTTTTACTTTTTTGATTTTAGCCATAAGTTTATCCTTAATATTAAATATAAATATTTTTTTAATATTATACTTTGTTAATAATTATTGAATGGTTAAAATTTTGGAAGTAGATGAGATTTTTTCTACTCAAGGGCAGAGTGCCACTACTGTTGTTTTTTAATATCTAATATTTTTTTATGTTAAAATTAAGAAAATTAATGATATAGTATAAAATAAACTCACAAAAGGAGAGATTATGCTTAAATATATATTCATAATGATATTTATAAGTATTAGTTTTGTAAATGGTGAAGATGTGCAGAGTCTTGAAAAGCTAAAAGTAGAGAAACAGGCTCTTGAACTTAAATTGGAAGCTTATGCACTAAAGAAAAAAATTATGGAGATAGAGAGTTTTTTAGAGCAGAAACGTATAGAAAAAAAAGAGAGAATGGAGAGAGAGAAAGCATTGGCTAAGTTTAGAAATGATTTGCGTAGATATAGAAACAAGGCTAGACGAGTTATTGCACGAGCAAGATAGATTTAAACGCTTTTAAGCCCAAACTCCGTATAATTGGTTTAAAAATATAAAGCCAATAATGCATAAAAATAGTAATAAAATCGGACTTAAATCATATTTAGATTTAGAGCAACTTCTTCATGTTTACAAAGGTAGTCATGAAGAGAATAGAACATTTGCTCTTTTAGATAAAAATAAAAGATTAACTTCTCTTAAAAAGCTTTTGGTATGGGAAGAGAGGAATAGATATCATATTACAGATGAGTTGAACTCAACAAAATATCTACACTATTTGAAGCTCTTTACTTCTCTATTTGGTTTTGTACTATTGCTTTTAGGTTTTTCAACAGGTTTTGCTCTACTATCTTATTCAGGAGCTGAACCTGTTAATGTTATCTGGTTACTTTTGGTTATGGTAGGGTTACCATTAATTAGTATGACACTTTCACTCCTATCTATGGTGGGTGGTAGCTGGATTGCAAACTTCTTTAACCACCTCTCTATTTTTTATTATTTGGAGAAGGTCATCAATTTTTTACCCTTTGCTAACAAAGTAGAGTTATCTTCATTACCTATATCTAGCAGATTAAGTAGATGGATATTTTTACAACGTATTCAACTATTTTCTCTACTCTTCTCCATAGGGCTATTTATGGCTCTACTCTTAACTGTTGTCTCAAAAGATATAGCGTTTGGTTGGAGTAGTACACTACAGATAACACCTGAGACATTTCACTCTATTTTAAGCTATTTGAGTATGCCTTGGAGTGGTTTTGCTCCATCTGCTGTTCCCTCATTAGAGTTAATTGAGCTTAGTCACTACTTTCGATTGGGTGAAGAGATTGATACTGAGATGGTTAAACATGCAGATAAGCTTGGAGCATGGTGGAAGTTTTTAGCCATGGCAACACTTTTTTACGCAATTGTATTGCGTCTGCTCTTTTGGCTTATGGCTCACTTTGGAGTTCAAAAAGTAGTAGAGGGAGAGATTTTACGTTTAGATGGGGTCAAAACACTCTTGAAACAGTTTGATTCACCTTATGTCTCTACACAAGCACAACAACAAGAGAGACACCTAGATGTTACTTTAGTTGAAGAGAGTCATCTTGAGAAGAGCTTTGAGTATGAATATAGTGTTGTTGTAGGTTGGAACTATACAGAAGAGGATCTACTTCTATTGAAAGATAGCAATAGGATAGAGGCAAAAACTCTCTATGTTGTTGGTGGACGAAATAGTTTTAAAGAGGACCAAGTAGTTGTGAATAGTTTAGATGGTAAAGTGCTACTCTATGTTAAAGCATGGGAGCCACCAACAATGGATTTTATAGATTTATTAGAGAGTATTATTGAAAAAAAAGAGGTAAGTTTTGTTGATGTAGCTCCACTTGGAACAGTAACCAATAACTATCATAGTCGTAGAGAAGATGTAGAGATTTGGTTACGAAAATTAGAGATAATAGAGTCTGAAAAGTTAGGGGTTATAGATGTCTAATAGCTATCCAAAATTTGCTGTAGTAGGAAATCCAAACAAGGGTAAAAGTAGTATTGTTGCTTCACTCTCACTTGATGACTCTATTCAGATAGGAAATACTCCTGGAACGACACAGGTAAAAAGAGGTTTTCCTCTGAAAGTTGATGGAAAAATCATCTATGAACTTTTTGATACACCTGGTTTTCAAAGGGCTAGAGCTGTTTTTGCTTGGTTGGAAGAGCATGGAGATGTCTCTGCTGATAGACGAATTGATGTTGTAAAGCAGTTTGTTATGGAGCATAGAGATAATCCTCGTTTTAAAGATGAGGTAGAGTTGCTTGAACCTATTATTAATGGTGCAGGTATTATCTATGTTGTTGATGCCTCTAAGCCTTATGGTGCAGAGTATGAGATAGAGATGGAGATTTTACGTTGGTGTGGGCAACCCTCTATGGCAATACTTAATCTTATTGGAGATGAGGATTATCGAGAGGAGTGGAGTAGAGCATTAGGACAATATTTTCGTCTTGTTCGTACCTATAACCCCATGAGTGCAGGGCATCAAGAGCATATTGAGCTTTTAGAGAGTATGGCACAGCTTAAAGAGGAGTGGACAAAATCTATAAAAGAGGCAATCGTAGCACTAGAGATGTTATATTTAGAGAAGATTGAGCAGAGTGCAGAGCAGATTGTTGAGTATATGGTTAAGACACTCTCTTATGTAGAAAAAAAGAGAATTAAAGGGGAGACGGGTACTAAAGAGGAGGAGGAAGAGCTTACTGAAAACTATAGAGCTAAAATTGTTACTTTTGAAAAAGAGGAGCGAGTAGAGATTGAGAGGATTTGGAACCATATAAATATTGAAAAGAGTGAAGAGCTTTTAGCGTTAGAGGATATGGGACTTTTCTCTAAAGAGAGTGCCTCTATTTTTGGGTTAACTCAAAAAGAGCTTATTTTAACAGCAGCAGCTACAGGAGCAACAGCTGGAGCAGCTATTGACCTCTTTGCTGTAGGACATACACTACTTGTAGGTGCTTTAGTTGGTGGTGTTGTTGGGGGAGTTGGTGCTATGTTTGGGTTTGACAATCTCTATGAGGTTAAGGTTTTAGGAAAGAGTATTGGAAAACGAGAGATTAGCGTAGGACCAATGCAAAATGTAAATTTCCCCTATATCCTTTTGGGAAGAGCATTATATCATGCTTCAAAAGTAGCGAAACGTTCCCATGCTGTTAGAGATAGTTTAAACTTAGAGGAGCAACCTTTTAGCTCCGAGATATTTGAGAGTTCTATTCGTAAAGAGCTAGAGAAGGTTCATGTAAAACTTCGTAAGCAAGAGGAGCCAAAAGAGGAGCTATTAGTAAGCTACAAAGAGGTTCTATTTAAGCTCTTTAGACAACTACTCTCTTAATATCTTTATGGAGTTGAGTCATTATCTCATAGGAGATAGTACCAATCTGTTTACCTGCATCAAGTGCATTTTGAAAGATACAAATCTCATTTTTACTACTCTGTAAAATAATATAGTCCATAGAGACACGACCAAGTATAGGTAGCCCCTCTTCTGTTCTAAATGGCTCAAACCTATTGCTCCTCATCCACCCATCACCATAGCCTAAATCGTAAGTAGAGATGGTTATCTCTTTTTTGGCTTCAAATTGACCTCCATAGCCAACTCTCTCTCCTCTTTTTAGTACTCTTGTAGCTACTTTTTTTGCCCAAAGTGAAAGAACTGGTTTTAACTCTAAAGTTTCATAAATAGTAGGGAGTTCAGAGTATCCATAAGCTCCAATGCCAAGGCGAATAATATCTTGGTTATTAGATGAAAGACGTAAAGA
>JALSQJ010000055.1 GCA_026985495.1 Campylobacteraceae bacterium | reverse complement strand
CTTAGAGAAAATAGAAGCAGAGAAGAAGTACTCTATAGATGAAGCAACAGCTCTTCTTGCAGAGTTGAAATCAGCTAAGTTTGATGAGACTGTAGAGATTGCACTCAATTTAAATGTTGACCCAAGACATGCAGATCAGATGTTAAGAGGTTCAGTAGTTCTTCCAAATGGTACAGGTAAAACAGTTAGAGTAGCAGTTTTTGCAAAAGATGATAAAGCAGATGAAGCAAAAGCAGCAGGTGCTGATTTAGTTGGTTCAGATGAATTAATTGAAGCTATTCAAGCTGGTAATATTGATTTTGATACAGTTATAGCAACTCCAAATATGATGGGAACACTTGGAAAAGTAGCAAGAATTCTTGGACCAAAAGGTTTAATGCCTAACCCAAAAACAGGTACAGTTACTATGGATGTTGCTAAAGCTGTTACAGAAGCCAAAGGTGGGAAAGTTAACTTTAGAACAGATAAAAAGGGTAATATTCATGCTGGAATTGGTAAAGTATCTTTTGGAGCTGATAAAATTAAAGAGAATTTAGAGACTTTTGTTCAGACTATTAACAGAGTAAAACCTGCTTCTGCAAAGGGTAGATATATTTTAAATGGTGCATTATCTTTAACAATGAGTCCAGCTGTAACACTTGATACAACTGAACTTTTAGATATGAAAGCAACAAATTAAGAGCCTAAAGCTTAGGATATCTATTCGGTCAGACACAGAGTTCTGACCCTACGGTGTTTTTTGCTTTATGCTTGGCATAAATAATCTAGACTAAAGATAATAGGGGCGAAAGCTTAATAGATAACTTTGAAAAAAGTTTGTTAATAAGGAGAGGGGTCAGTAAAGGGGTCAGGTTTAAACCTGACCCCTTTACTGACCCCTCTCCTTGTTACCCTTTTAGAGGTCGAAAGGAGAACAGATGACTAGAATTGAAAAAGAAGCTATTGTTAATGAACTTAGTACCTCTTTTGCTGACCAAGGTGCTGTAATTGTATGTGATTACAAAGGTATGAGTGTTGAAGCATTAGAAGGTGTAAGAAACTTAGCAAAAGAGAATGATGTACAAGTTCGTGTTGTAAAAAATACACTTGCAGCTATTGCACTTAAAAATGCAAACTGTGAAGAGCTGGAACTTGTAGATAACAATATCTTTATTTGGGGTGAAGATCAGATTGCTACTTGTAAAGTAGCTGATAAATCTGCTATTGCAAATAAAGATAACTTCTCTATTAAAGCAGGAGTTATTGAATCTAAAGCTGCTGATTTGGCAACTATTGAAGCAATGGCTAAACTTCCAGGAAGAGATGAACTTCTTGGTATGTTACTTAATGTTTGGAATGCACCAGTACAAAACTTTACCATTGGTATGAGTGCTTTAGCAACTAAACTTGAAGAAGAGGCATAGGTTCGATTTTATCGAATAAATTATAAAAAATAGAATTATAAAAGGAATTAAAAATGGCAACAACTAAAGAAGATGTTTTAGAGTTTATCTCAAATATGTCAGTACTTGAGCTTTCTGAGCTTGTAAAAGAGTTTGAAGAGAAATTTGGTGTATCTGCACAAGCTACTGTAGTAGCTGGTGGTGGAGCAGTAGCTGAAGCAGTTGAAGAGAAGACAGAGTTTGATGTTATTCTTACAGATGCAGGTGCTAAGAAAATTAATGCTATTAAAGTTGTAAGAGCTATTACAGGTCTTGGACTTAAAGAGGCTAAATCTGCAGTTGAAGATGTTCCAACTACACTTAAAGAGGGTATCTCTAAAGATGAAGCAGAAGATATTAAAAAACAGATTGAAGAAGCTGGTGCTTCTTGTGAAGTTAAATAGGTCAAATTTGATCTGTTCATTTCAAATGGGTTTTTTCCCATTTGAAATATTTAAAATTTTAGACCCTTTCTTCTACTGCATTAGTAACAGTAGATTATATCTCTTGTATTGCATTAGTAACAGTACAAAATCAACAATGATAGATTGAAAATTATAGTATTAAGATATAGCGATAAGCTATTGCGCAATAGTTTTTTTGTATATCTTATACATTCATTTAATAACATAACACACTATAAAGAGGTTTGCCCATGTTAAATACTTTACACTCTGGAAATAGACTACGTGTCGATTTTTCAAAGACCCCTCGACAGATTGCTGTTCCTAATTTACTTCAACTACAACAAAAATCTTATGATGACTTTTTAATGATAGATTCTAAAAATCGTTCTGAATCTACCATTGAAAAAGTTTTTCGTTCAGTTTTTCCACTTCATGACCATCAAAATAGACTTTCATTAGAGTATAAGGGTAGTGATATTGTTCAACCTAAATATACCATTCGTGAGTGTATGGAACGTGGATTGACATACTCTGTATCTTTAAAAATGAATATCGCTCTTACTATTTGGAATAGAGATGAAAAAACAGGTGAAAAACTTGACCCTAAAGAGATTAAAGAACAGGCTGTTTATGTAAGAGATATTCCTCTTATGACTGATAGAACTTCATTTATTATTAATGGTGTTGAGAGAGTTGTTGTTAATCAACTTCACCGAAGTCCTGGGGTAATATTTAAAGAAGAAGAGGCAACAACAGTACAAAATAAACTTATCTACTCTGCACAGATTATTCCCGATAGAGGTTCATGGTTGTATTTTGAGTATGATGCAAAAGATATTTTATATGCAAGAATTAATAAAAGAAGAAAAATTCCTGTAACTATTCTTTTTAGAGCATTAGACTACTCTAAAGAGGATATTATGAAGCTCTTCTACGCTTCAAAAGAGGTGTTTGTTAAAGATAACCGTTTTGTAACAAAGTTTACTGTTAAAGATTTTACAGGTAGAGCTCCTTATGAGGTTCGTGATTTAGATGGGAATATTGTTTTAGCTGCTTCAAAAAGATTAACTAAGAAAAAAGCTCAAAAATTGTTTGATGAAGGTTTAGAGTGGGTAGAGTATCCAATTGAAATTTTAGCAGAGAGATATCTCTCTAAACCAATCATAGATCAAGAGAGTGGTGAAGTTCTTTTTGATGTTGTTACGCAAATGGATGAGCTAAAACTTAAAAAGCTTATTGATGCAGGTGTAGAGTCATTCCATATTGCAGATGATTTAACTGAGGGTGCTGATGACTCTATTATTAAGTCATTTATTGCAGATCAAGAGTCACTTAGATTGCTTAAACAGACAGAAGAGATTGAAGATGAGAATGCATTAGCTGTTATTCGTATCTATAAAGTAATGAGACCAGGAGAACCTGTAACAGTTGAGGCTGCTCGAACTTTCCTTAAACAGCTCTTTTTTGACCCAGAGCGTTACGATTTAACTAAAGTTGGTCGAATGAAAATGAACCATAAATTAGGTCTTGATATTCCTGATTATATTACGGTAATGACAGCAGAAGATATTATTAATACTGTTAAATATCTCTCTAAAGTTAAAAATGGTTCAGGTCACATTGATGACCGTGACCATTTAGGAAACAGAAGAATTAGGGCTATTGGTGAGCTACTTGCTAATGAGCTTTATAATGGTCTTACTAAAATGCAAAAAGCAATTAGAGATAAGATGACTACAATTTCAGGTCAACTTGATGAACTTATGCCACACGATTTGGTAAACTCTAAAATGATTACCAATACTATTTTAGAGTTCTTCTCGTCAGGTCAGTTGTCTCAATTTATGGATCAAACGAACCCACTTTCAGAAGTGACACACAAAAGAAGACTCTCTGCATTAGGAGAGGGTGGTCTTGTTAAAGAGCGTGCTGGTTTTGAAGTTAGAGATGTTCACCCAACCCACTATGGTCGTATCTGTCCAATTGAAACCCCAGAGGGGCAAAATATTGGTCTTATTAACACCTTAGCTACCTATGCAAAAGTGAATGAACTTGGATTTATTGAAGCGCCATATAACAGAGTTATTGATGGTGTAATTCAAGATGAGATAGTCTATTTGACAGCAACACAAGAGGAGGATTTGGTTATTGCTCCTGCATCAACAAAAGTTGTAGATAGAGTTATTGTTGATGAGCTTATTGAGACACGTTGTAATGGAGAGATTTTATTAAATGAGACTAAAAAAGTTTCGCTTATTGATATATCTCCACTTATGGTTTCAGGTTCTGCTGCTGCGTTGATTCCTTTCTTGGAACATGATGATGCTAACCGTG
>JALSQJ010000054.1 GCA_026985495.1 Campylobacteraceae bacterium | reverse complement strand
TTTTGATTAGACTTCTTGTAAAACTTGGAATCGGAAGGCTTTGCCTCCGTTGTTTTGGAGTAAACTCTCCGTTTCCAAGCAGTTATAATTTAAATTCGTCCACCAGCTTGAACACCCCAAGTAGTTCTCCACCGTGTCTTAACCATACTAAGACCAACAATCGCTACAAGAACTACCCCTGCAAAGATTAAGAATCCTGCCATATAACCATCGAATGCACCCTTACTCCAACCAAGTGTCTTAATAAGTGCTGTTCCACCAAGACCACCAGCTGCTCCAATAATACCTGTCATAATACCAATATCTTTACCAAATCTTTGAGGTACAAGTTGGAATACTGCTCCGTTTGCCATACCAAGGTTTGCCATAATAAGGAAAAGTACAAATATCGCTACAAAGAATGGTAATTTAACTAACGCCGTAATGGTTGCTAAAATAGCTACTGCTCCATAGAAGAAATAGAGTGATTTAATTCCACCAATTTTATCAGCAATATTTCCACCAACAGGTCGTAAAACAGCTCCTGCAAATATAGTCAATGCTCCAAAGTATCCTGCAATTACTTTAACATTTGGTTCATTAAATACATCAACTCCAAATGTTCCCATATCTACACTGTATGTATTCATAAGATAGACTTTCATATATCCAGCAAATCCAACAAATCCACCAAAACTAATTGCATAGAAGAGGTTAAACCACCATGTATCTTTGTCTTTAAGAAGTTTACCGTAATCTCTTAATTTTTTAGGACGAACGGTATAGACTTCAGCAGGTGCATCTTTTGCTAAAAATAAGTAGGCAACAAATACAATAATTGCCATTACTGCACCCACACCAAATACTGCATTCCAACCCCAAAGCTCTGCAATTTTAGGAGCAAAAATAAAGTCAATAACAACACCAATGTTACCAGCACCTGCAATTCCAAGAACAACCCCTTGAAGTTTTGGTGGATACCATTGACCAGCTTGTGGAAGTGCCACAGCAAATGAAGCCCCTGCAAAACCAAGACCAAGTGCTACAAGTAACAATTGATTATAAGTGATATTATTACCTTGTAAAAATGCTGTTAAAAGTGCAGCAATAACAACAAATTGAGCCATTAATGCTGTTTTCTTTGGTCCAAACTTATCTACCCCAAAACCAAGAAGTATTCTTAATAATGCTCCTGATAAAATTGGAAGTGAAAGTAGTGTTGCTTTCTCTCCTGCTGTCATAATATGACCTCCAAGAGCTAAAGCCTCTCCAATCTCTGTACTCAATGGTCCGAGCATTGTCCAAACCATAAAACTCATGTCGAAATATAAAAAAGCCATGAACAATGTCATTCCGTGACCTTGTCCTTTTAGTGCTTTAAATCCTGCCATACTAACTCCTTATTTGTTTAAGTTATGCAAATTATAACATTAAAATTTTATTTATTGTACAACTTAGTGATTAATTTTTAATCATATTATATTAAGATACTCTTCTTAGAAGATGGCTTTGTATAGTAGTAGGAGTTATAAGGAGTTATCCCAATTTTTTAACTATAATTATAAAATAAGGATTAATCATGAAAAAAATAATAACAAGTTTGGTTTTACTCGGTACATTTGCAACAGCAGGTAGTTTTGCACAGGTGGGTGCTGCTTACTCTAGGGGGGAGAATGACAGCAATAATGGAACAGCTTTTGTGGGCTTAAATGTCTTAGGAGATATAGGGTTACGTTTAGAGTACTCTAAAAACTTTTCAGAAAACCCAGAATTTTCAAAGGAGGATATTAGTCGTTATGGACTTTTTGCTACCTATACTTTACCTATAACCCCTTCTTTTTCTGTCACTCCTAAAGTTGGTATGGTTAAAAATGATGGAAGATTTACGGTTAAAAATTCTCTTGAAAAAGTAAGTGACTCTTCTACAGATTTTACTTATGGTTTAGAAGTTAACTATCAATACAATAATAATATCTCCTTTTTTGTAGGTTATACCGATTATGGAAATAAGTTTGACAGCATTGGAGATGTTGATGCTTCAGAGTTTGACAGTCAAAACTATACTTTTGGTATAAAGATAGATATTTAAAAGGAAAAATAATGCATAAAATACTCTATTCAACACTACTTCTTCCTCTTTTAGGTATTGCTAACATAACCATACCATCAGCAGGTTCTGACCTAAAAATTACTATCTATAACAATAATAAAGCTTTCATAAATGATAACAGAGAAGTAGATGTTCAAGCAGGTAAGCAAAAGTTGGTTTATGAGGGTGTACCAAGTTCGGTTATTACCCAGTCGGTGGTGCCTACCTTTTTAGGCATGAAGACAAATTTATATTCACAAAATTATATCTATGACCTTGTCTCTTTGACTTCTATGTTAGAGAAAAGTATTAACAAAGAGGTTACATTTTATAGTAATGAAAAAGAGCCAACATTAAGTAAGGGTATTTTGCTTTCTTCTTCTCCAAATGCTATGATAAAAGAGAGTGGTACAGGGAAGATTTATACTCTAAATTCAGCTACTCAAGTGATTTTTTCTAAAGTGCCTGAAAATATGATAACAAAGCCAAGTTTAGTTTGGAATATGGAGGCTGAAAAAGAGGGAAAACTAGGTATTGACTTGAAGTATTTGACTCGTGGAATCTCTTGGAAAAGTGACTATGTTTTAAATTTGAAAAAAGATGTTTTGGACTTAACGGGTTGGATTACGGTAAACAATAGCTCTGGTGTGGCTTATGAAAATGCACAGATTACTTGTTTGGCTGGAGATGTCAATGCTGTTTCAGACAATAGTGAGAGAGCTTTAAGAGTGTATAAATCTGTATCAGCACCCATGATGGAGAGTGTAGGGGCTGTGCGAGAGGAGTCATTTTCAGGTTATCATATATATAAAATTCCTTTTAGAGAGACCATTTTAAACAGAGAGCAAAAACAGATCTCCTTCATAGATAAAAAAGAGGTTAAGTACCATCAGTATGGAAAAAATATAAATAGATATTTTGAAAACTATGGTGAGCAGAAGTTACAGTTTTCTAATATTATAGAGTTTGAAAATAAAAAAGAGAACAATATGGGAATTTCTCTACCTAGAGGTGTGGTACGAATGTATCAAAAAGATAGCTCTAAAGAGACACATTTCATTGGAGAAAGTAGGGTAGCAAATATTCCAGAAGATGAAAATGTAACCTTAACCGTAGGAACACTTTTTGATGCTGTGGGAGAGAAGAAGATTACAAAATTTGTGGCTAAAAAACACTTTAGAGATGTGGAGACCACCTATAATGTACGAAATCAAGGAGAAGAGCCTTTAGAGCTTATAATAGAAGAGAGGATTCCTGTGTATGGAAATGATATTACTCTAAAAACCTCTTGTAAAGATAACTGCTCTGTTAAGAAGAAAAATGCTTTTGTTCGTGAGTTTACTATTTTATTGAAGGCTAAGGAGAGTTATAAGTTTACTTCTGAGTTTGAGGTTAAGTATTAACCTGAGTTTATATCTGAACCAGAAATTATCATTTTATCATCTATTTTTATGTATGCTTCTTTACGTCCAAAGCTAAATTCTATAAATCACAAACTAAGCATAAATAGATAGATATTTTGAATTAAGTCTATTTTAACACAGCTATTTTAAGGTATTGGAGGTGCTTCTACCTCTTCACCTAAAAAAGCATAACTCTTCCCTATACGTGCCACAGGCTTAAAAGAGATAGTAAGTTTTTCTTTATCAGTTATAGCCTTATCATCTACAAATATCTCTTCAATATTCAGTACCAATGGTATAGTAGAACTCCCTCCTAAATCTATCTCTTGGTTAAGCGTACAGTAGTATGCAACAGGTGCAGTAGCAATGTGTGGAGGGAAATTTTCATTTTCTGTAATAGTTTTTATATTAAACTTCTCTGCTTCACTCTCAGTATGGCTCAAACCTTTAGAAGAGAAATGCATCTTCTCCAAATCACTCTCTTGTACCATACAGATAGTACATTTCTTATGTTTACGTATATTAGCAAGTGTGTCTTTTTCACTTCCATCTGTTTTATGCCCTACCGAAATAAGCACTGTAGCAGGGCTGGAAGAGAGCCCTATAAAGTAAGAAAAAGGTGCGATATTCACGACCCCTTCATCTTCAGTGACTACCCATGCGATGGGTCTAGGTATAATGGTTTGTGCCATAAGTTTATATGTATCGTTTACTGT
>JALSQJ010000053.1 GCA_026985495.1 Campylobacteraceae bacterium | reverse complement strand
AGTATCTTGGGTAATCTCCTCTCCTTTAGCAATGGAGCGTAAGATTCTTCTCATGATTTTACCTGAACGTGTTTTAGGAACATCTGGCACAATGGCGATCTCATCACAAAGAGCAATAGCTCCTATCTCTTTTTTGAGAACAGTATTTATTTCTGCTTTGACTTCATCTTTACTTTTTCCTTCTTCTTTTAGCACAATATAAGCAAAAATCCCCTCACCTTTTATCTCATGAGGTTTTCCAACCACGGCAGATACGGCGATACTTTCCACATTTTTGATGGCAGACTCAATCTCGGCTGTTCCTATTCTGTGACCAGAGACATTAATAACATCATCAGTACGACCTGTGATGGTAATGTAACCATCTTCATCTATCATTGCACCATCACCTGTAAAATAGACAGCCTCTCCATCTTTCTTACAATCTCCAAAGTATGACTTTACAAATCTATCTGGGTCATTCCAAATAGTTCGTATCATAGAAGGCCAAGGTCTTGTAATACACATAAACCCCTTCTCCCCTACTGGTGTAGGTGTTCCATCTTCTTCTATAATTTCAGCGATAATACCTGGCAAGGCAAATGTTGCACACGCTGGTTTAATTGGTGTTGCACCTGGTAATGGGCTAATCATATGTCCACCTGTCTCGGTCTGCCAATAGGTATCAACAATAGCACATTTAGAGTTTCCAACAACCTCATAGTACCATTTCCATGCAGGTGGGTCGATTGGCTCTCCTACTGTTCCTATCACTCTTAACTTAGATAAATCATATTTTGTTGGCTCATCTTCTCCTGTTTTATGAAGAAGTCTAATGGCTGTTGGTGCTGTGTAGAATTGCGTAATATTATGGTCTTGAACCATTCTCCATGCTCTTCCTGTATCTGGATAGGTAGGAACACCCTCAAACATAACAGTTGTTCCACCTGCTGATAGTGGACCATAGACAATATAGGTATGACCTGTAATCCAACCGATATCTGCTGTACACCAATATACATCATTTTTGCGTAAGTCGAATACCCACTCCATAGTCATTTGAGCCCATAATATGTAACCTGCTGTTGAGTGTTGTACCCCTTTTGGTTTTCCTGTACTTCCTGATGTATAGAGTAAAAAAAGAGGGTCTTCACTATCCATTGGTTCAAATGGACACTCATCCGACTGAGTATCTATTAAATCATTATAAGAGTAGTCACGCCCCTCTACCCACTTAATCTCTTCATTGTTTCTCTTTACAACAAGAACAGCCTCAACACTATCTCCACCATGGTTTAATGCATCATCGACTACATTTTTTAGCATGTAAGGTTTTCCTTTACGAAATGCTCCATCTGCTGTAATAATAATCTTTGCCTCTGCATCTTCAATTCTATCTTTTAGTGCTTCAGAAGAGAATCCACCAAATACAATTGAGTGAATAGCACCTATTCGTGTACATGCCAACATTGCATAAGCAGCTTCAGGAATCATTGGCATATATAAAACTACCCTATCGCCTTTTTTTACATTAAATTTATTTTTAAGAAGATTTGCTAATTTATTAACACGCTTTGAGAGTTGACCATAAGTAATATGTTGAACATCACCCTTATCTCCCTCAAAGATAATTGCATTTTGTTCAGATTTATCGGCTAAGTGTCTATCTATACATTGATTGGATACATTTAGTTTACCGTTAGAGAACCATTTGTAAAATGGAGCATTAGATTCATCAAGAACAGTCTCATATGGCTCTATCCAATCTATTTTTTCATCGGCAAAATCTTTCCAAAAACCTTCATAATCGTTAATAGCTCTATTTTGTAGCTCCCAATACTGCTCCATAGAGTTTATTTTCGCATCTTTAGCAAATTCTGGATTTGGATTAAAAATTTTTTCTGACATAATTTTTCCTTATTAATTTCTATTTTATAAAAGCAAGTCTATCATAAAAAATAGTAAAATTATAGAAAATTTGAGAGATTTTTTTAAATAGGAGAAATATACTCCTATTTAGTAGCTAGATATATTTTTAATATAAATTATGGTAGATTACTTAAAAGTGAATCTGTTGTTACTATTTTATCAACCACATTAAGACCAAATCCAGAGAGACCAATGAACTCTGTTTCAGTATTTAATGTAAGCAATCTTATATTTTCAATACCTAAATCTTTTAAGATTTGAGCCCCAACACCATACTCTTTGGCTTGTTCTTTGGAGATGGTCATTGTATCTAAAAAAATACATACTCCACCATTTTGTTTCAAGTACTCCAGCGATGAAGTTAATAACTCAAAACGTTTTTGATTTAAAATCAAATCAACATCAGAACCAATATTGTGAAACTTCACATTTTCAGTCTCATGTGTTTTATAGAACTGAATCACTTTATGAACACGCCCTAAGTGGTCTCTGTATGAGATTTGATTTACCTTAGTATCTAAGACCTCAATCTCTTGCTCATCAATACGCTCTACAAGCTGTTCATTGGCTAAACGATACTCTACTAAGTCTGAAATATAGACAATTGGCATATTGTGTTTTTTAGAAAAAATCTCCAAATCATCATGTCTTGCCATTGTTCCGTCATCTTTTATGATTTCACAAATCACTCCAATAGGTGCTAAACCTGCCAATTTACAAATATCTACAGAACCCTCTGTATGACCAGTTCGAACTAAAACACCACCATCTTTAGCAATTAATGGAAAAATATGCCCTGGACGTACAAAATCATCTGCTTTAGTTAGAGGATTAGCCAATTTAGAGATACAATCATCACGCTCTACAGCAGAGATACCTGTATCTGCGTTTGCAGAGTCAATAGAGACGGTAAATGCTGTCTCATGGTTAGAGATATTATTGGTCACCATTGGCATTAACTCCAGTCGTTGAGCCAACTCTTTAGGTAAAGGGGTACAGATAAGCCCTCTCGCCTCTTTTGCCATAAAGTTTACCATATCTGGTGTTGAGTGTGTTGCAGCATAGACCAAATCACCCTCATTCTCTCTATCTTCATCATCCATCATAATAACCATATTACCTTTTTTTATCTCGCTTATGGCTACCTCTACCCGTTTTAGTGCTTCATTTGACATTATTTGTTTCCTTAATTTTATACAATAAATCGCATTATACACTTTTTTCAACATAATCCCTTGACATTGCCCTCTAATTTCTCTATAATGCCGTCCACACAAACAATGTGTATCAGTTGTTTGGGGTATGGCCAAGCGGTAAGGCAACGGTTTTTGGTACCGTTATTCGGGGGTTCGAATCCCTCTACCCCATCCATCTATAACTATCGCGGAATAGAGCAGCTTGGTAGCTCGTCGGGCTCATAACCCGAAGGTCAGAGGTTCAAATCCTCTTTCCGCAACCAAAACTTTTAATATTAAAGTATAAAAAATATTTTATCGAACGCAGAATAGAGCAGCTTGGTAGCTCGTCGGGCTCATAACCCGAAGGTCAGAGGTTCAAATCCTCTTTCTGCAACCAAATTTTAAGTAGTTTTTTTATAAAATTACATTTCATTAACTCTTATTGATATATTTTAATATAGACAAGAGACTATTGGGGTATCGCCAAGCGGTAAGGCAACGGTTTTTGGTACCGTTATTCGGGGGTTCGAATCCCTCTACCCCATCCATAAGTTTAGACGCGGGAATAGCTCAGTTGGCTAGAGCGTCAGCCTTCCAAGCTGAGGGTCGCGGGTTCGAGTCCCGTTTCCCGCTCCACTCTTTCTACTCATGTTCAGCAATAAACTCTTCATAACTTCCTTCAAAGTCAATAATTGAACCATCACTATTAATTTTAATAATTCTATTTGCAAATGCATCAATTAACTCTCTATCGTGAGAGACACAAATAACCCCACCTTTATAGTTATGCAATGCTTCACCAAGTGCAACAATAGCTTCTAAGTCTAAATGGTTATTTGGTTCATCTAGTACCAAATAATTAGCTTCATCCATCATCATCTTACTTAACATAACACGATGTTTCTCACCACCAGAACATGCTCCAACCTCTTTACTCTGTTCTTCTCCTGAGAACAACATTCTTCCTAAGCACTTTCGTATCTCATCAATGTGCCATTTTGCATCGTGACCTTGAATCCACTCATAGAGCTTCTCTGAACCTACAACTAAATCAGTAGTATTTTGAGGAAAATAGGTTGCAGTTACTGTTTGTCCCCAATTAAAGCTACCATTGTCGGCTTTAATTTTTTCCATAATAATCTCTAAAAGTGTCGATTTACCAACACCATTCCCACCAATGATAGCAATTTTATCATCTCCTTCAACTTTAAAAGAGATGTCACTAAAAACCTCTAAATCATCATAAGATTTTCCAATATTTTTAACCTCTAAAATCTCATTTCCTAAGTCTCTATGGGGCTTAAACATAATAGATGGGTCACGACGAGATGAGAGTTTAATCTCTGCAACGTCTAACTTATCTAACTGTTTTTGACGAGAAGTTGCCTGTTTAGCTTTTGAAGCATTGGCAGAAAAACGTGCAATAAATTTTTCTAGCTCCTCTTTCTCTCTACTCGCTTTTGCATGGTCTGCTTGTGCCTGTTTTGCAATAAGATTTGCTGCAATATACCAATCATCATAGTTTCCTGTGAACTCACGAATATTTTGAAAGTCTAAATCTAAAATATGAGTAACAACATTATTCAAAAAGTGTCTATCGTGAGAGATAACAATCATAACCCCTTCATGACGTTTAAGTTCACGCTCTAACCATGCAATGGTCTCAATATCTAAGGAGTTGGTAGGCTCATCTAGTAATAGAATATCTGGTTTCAAAAAGAGAACTTGTGCTAATAAAATCTTAACTTTGTCACCACCTGTAAGAGAGGACATAAGGTCACCATGTTTCTCTACTGGAAAACCAAGAGCTTCAAGGAGTTTCTCAATTTTAACATCGGACTCATAAGTTGGGTCTTCATCTGCACAAATCATCTCTAATTCACCAAGACGTTCATTGACTTTATCATCTTCAAAGTCACCTGTCATATATAGCTCTTCTTTCTCTTTTTGTGCGTCATATAACTTTTTGTTTCCGTAGAGAACAGCATCTTTAAGTGTAAAATCTTCAAATGCATAGTGGTTCTGACTCAAAACACCCAGTCTTGCCCCTGGTTGAATTTGAACTTCACCATCGGTTGGTTCAATTTCACCTGAAAGAATTTTCAAAAATGTTGATTTTCCTGCTCCATTTGCACCAATAAGACCATAACGTTTTCCTGCATCTAATGTAATGCTTATTTTATCGAAAAGTACTCTTTTACCATAACGCTGTACTATATTTACTGTGTTTAACATCTATTAACTACCTATTTATTTAATTGTGAAATTTTATCATAAAAGAGGTTAAAGTGGTCGATAGACTTTAACATTATCTCTTGACTCTGAATCGCGTAAATATTGTGCATGAAGCTGACTCATGACCCCTTTTTCACAATATAGTAGATACTCTCTATCTTGTGGCAATTTCTTAAACTCTGTTTTGAGTTTATAAAAAGGAATACTCAAAGTCTCACATGAACTATTAAGTATCTCATCTTCCCCACGAATATCAATCACTACATAATCTCCTGTAGATAAATCTGAAATAACCTCTATGGGAGCATCATTTGTGACATCATCTATAACCTCATCAACATAGATACTCTTAGCACTCTTTACGGCTTTGTCTAACACATCATAGTTAAATCGTTTTGCCTCTCTTTCCATTCGTTTAAAAGAACCATGCGTAATTGGATTTTTAGATATTACTCCACAATACTCTGGCATACTCTCTGCAAAACGTCGTGTTCCTATCTTGTAGGCAATATCAATTATCTCTGGTTTATTCATGGTAGCTAATGGACGTAAAATTAACATAGAAGAGGCTTGGTCAATAAGTGCAAGATTACGAAGTGTTTGACTAGAGACTTGTGCTACAGACTCACCTGTTACCAATGCATCTATTCCCATCTCTTTAGCTATCTGCTCTGAAGCCATTAGCATAAGCCGTTTTAGTGTAACTCCCATATAGGTCTCTGGGGTTGAACGAAAAATCTCTGTTAATACATCATCAAAAGGTACAGAGATAATTTTAACTCGATGAGAAGCTCCATACTTATTCCAAAGATAATATGATACCTGCTTAACTCCAATCTCATGAGCAATACCTCCAAGGTTAAAGAATATAAAGTGTGTCTTTAATCCTCGTTTCATGGTTAAATATGAAGCAACAGTAGAGTCAAATCCACCTGACATTAAAGAGAGAACATCGCCTTGTGTCCCTATTGGGTAACCCCCTAACCCTTTATGCTTTTTTGTAATGATATTGAGTTGCTTATTAATAAGCTCCATGCGTACCATTACATCTGGATTATGTAGGTCAACAGATTTAGCTTTTGAGTGTGCTAAAATATACCCTCCAATAGTACGCTCTATCTCTGAAGAGTTAAAAGGGTGAGTTCCTGTTCGTTTTGCACGAACGACAAAACTTTTACCATCTAACTCATGAGCTACAACTTCACACACCTTTGTTTTGATACTCTCTAACTTAGTCATATTATCAAACTGTAACGCCTCTAACACCTGCTCTACTCCTGATGTATTTAAAAGTCGTCCTCTTACTTTGTCAACAACAGCTATGGGGGTTACTACCTCTACTTTGTCTGAAAACTTTTTAATCTCTATATTTGAATCAATATCTTTAAGAAGCTTTAAAAGATTATTATAGAGTTGCCCTACCATCTGACGTTTAGCAGAAGAGCCTTTAACCATAATTTCAGGAAAGAGTTTTAATATGAATTTTTGAGTTGTTATAGTGGATTCCACAATAGTTATACCTTATAGAAAAATAGAGCGTATTATACTAATATAATCCATAATAACTATTAATTCCATTTGCAATACCCTCAACTAAAAGTGTTTGGTAGTGTTCATCTGTTAATCGCTTAACCTCATCTTTATTGGTTAAATAACCTGTCTCTATTAAAATAGAAGGCATTTTAGTAGCTAAAAGCACCCAAAAATCTCTCTTTTTTATCCCTTTGTCATTTACATTATATTTAGTTCGTATATTTTTTAACATACTACTCTTAACAACTTTTGCCAATATTTTTGAGTTATAGTACTTTGAAGCACTGGTCATTTTTCGATAGTCTGCTCTACTATAGAGCTTTTTTCCTCTATAGACTGCTCTTCTATCTTTAACTCTATTTGAATTTTTAACTGATAGATAGAAAAGCTCTATACCTTTATATAGTACATGAGGAGTTCTCTTTTTTGGTGCTGCATTGGCATGAATGGCAACAAAAATAGAACCCTTATGTCTATTGGCATACTCTGTTCGTTCTCTTAAATTCATAAAGATATCTCTCTTGTGTGTCATAAACACTCTATAGCCCATTTTTTGAAGAATAGTTTTAAGCTTTAATGTCATGCTTAATGTTATATCTTTCTCTCGTACACCATAACCAGACGCACCAATGTCACGACCTCCATGACCTGCATCTAATATAATGATTTTAACTCTACGTTTTCTATTATAGTGATATCTCTTTCTATTTTTAAATCTATATTTATGTTTGACTATTTTATGATGCTTTTTAATTATTTTAGGTATAGGTTGATTTAAGATATTTCTATCTGAAGGTAGAATAAAGCTCAATACTCTACCTTTTAAAGTAAAAATACCTTTATAGTCGTCTATTGTTGTATCAATAACTACTCGTATAAGCTTTTTATTGAACTGTGCTATTCTAAAGGCACGTACCCCTTTGGCTTTAAATTGCGAAATATCTTCTGTTTTAGGTAAAGAGGTATCAAAAATATCATAGACATGCTTAACTACCCCATGACCTCGTATAGTAAAGTGTTTAACCGATGCAACATCATATTTAAAAATTAGTGTTAATCTATTCTCTTTTAAAAAGGTGTGTCGTAAATAGTTAGAGGTTTTAGCTTCTAATAGAGATATAGTTAAAGATAAGAGAAAAATAGAGATTACCACTCTCTTTAAAATTTTGAACTCCATTGAACTCCTTTATTGTTTTAAATAGTTTAACATAAAAACATAATTTATACTACTAAATGATTGCTACTCTTAAAGATTGCCTCTAACTTAACAGAAACTGTTTTTTTTATACTCATTTTTTACTTATTATTTATATATTAAGAGTTCTAATTAAATTATTAATATAAAATATAATAAATCAAGTAAGGGGTAAGCGTATGTCAATATTGCCTAAAAAAAATATAAATTTTCATGATAAATCTGACTACATCACTGCAACAGAGTTGGCAAAATTTTTCTCCATAGAGCCTAGACAACTAAACCAAATATTAACCAATATGCAATGGATTAAGAAAGAGCATTACATATGGTGGGTTGCTACTGACCTTGGTATAGAGAATGGGGCAATTGAGTACACAAATGAACGTAGTCGTGTTCGTTATGTCTATTGGAGAAAAGAGATTATGCAAAATAAAAAGTTAATTGATACCATAAAAGCCACCATTAGAACCTTTGTAGAGAACAATCTTTATGAAGAGTTTATTAAAGATTATTTTATTAGGCAGGGATATACTGTATGGCACCACTCTAAAGATAAAACTCAAGAAGATAAAAATAGAAACATTACTTTTGTTGCAAAGCGTAAAAAACAGATTCTTCTTATTCATTGTCGTGACAACCAACTCGATATATCTGTTAAAGAGCTAAAAGCCTTTCAGAGACAACGAGACCAATTTAAGATAGATAATCCTGTATTTGAAAACTACGATGTAACTCTACACTATACTATGTCTGGTTTTTTTCTTACCGAAGAGGCTTATGAGTATGTAGAGTCTCATAGAGGAGATATTACTTATGAGATTATTAAAGGGGAGAATGAGAGCCACTGGCTTGACTCTCTTTTACTTAATGAGCAAAAAAAGTAAGAACCTCTTCGTCAACACCTTTAATAAGCTCACTATTACAATTTTCATACTCAATATTATCTAATATGAAACGAATAAGATTGAGTCTTGCTCTCTTTTTATCATTAGCATCAAGCATTATCCAAGGAGCAGATGAGGTTCCTGAATTGGAGAACATCTTATCTCTAAGTTTTAGATAATGCTCATACTGTTCATGTGACTTATAGTCTAAATCAGAGAGTTTCCACGACTTTAAAGGGTCATCTTCTCTATCTTTAATCCGTTTTGCTTGAGTCTCATGTGAAATATTTAGATAAAATTTAAATATCATCACTCCATCGTCAACCAACATCTTCTCTACATCGTTGACCTGTTTGTAAAAAAGTTCATGTTGCTCTTGAGTACAGAAACCAAATACCTGCTCTATTCCTGCACGGTTATACCATGAACGGTCAAAACATACAATCTCACCTGCATTGGGAATCTGCTTTAGGTGTCGTTGAAAATACCACTGTCCAAGCTCTTTAGAGTTAGGTTTAGATAGTGCTACAGAACGTGCCTCTCTTGGGTTCCAAAAACGATTTAATGCTTTAATAGATGAACTCTTACCACCTGTGTCCATACCCTCAAAAATAATCAAAAGTCTCTTATTGTTCTCAATAATCCACTTTTGAAGTTTAACCAACTCTAAATGGAGTCTCAATAACTCTTTGTGATAAAACTCTAACTTTAATTTTCCACTCTTTTTAAAAACTTTTTTTGATTTCTCTTGATACTCAGCTAGTTCTCTTGTATAGTTTACTTGCAATTTAAAGACTCCTTAAAAATAACTCTATTAACATTTTCAGACTGCTCTGTTCCAAATGCTTGGTCTAATTCTATCAGATACCACATTATTTTAGCTACATCATTAGAATTAAATTTGGTATTTAACTCTAAACCATCTAACTCTTTAACAGTATAGACATAATATTTTTTTAATTTTCGTGCCAAAGAGTATAAAAAAAGTGTAACAGAGATATCATCTAATAGAATACCCTCTTTAGTAGCTCTCTTTTGAATGCTCTTTACAATAGTTTGAATCTTTTTAATACTTTTAGGTGTATGTTTAGCGTGTGCAATATTAAGGGTATTGAGAGTAGTAATTTTAAGTTCAGGTGGATAGTTTACTCTTTTATCTTTTGTAAAAATATCCATAAGAATAAAATTAATAGCCAACAGTTTCATTGTATCTTTTGTTGGAACTCTTTTTTGACTATCTCTAAAAAAATTTAACATACTCATTAGACCTTATTAATTATTACTTAAAAATATATCTTAACAAAAAGTTTATATATATACTGCTTAAATTTATAATTTAACATTTATTAAATTAGATTTATGTATTATATTCATATTATTTCATAATTTAGGAGTCTATATATGAATTTACAAAAAGTAATTGCAGGATTTTTCTTTATCTTAGCAATGACACTTAACTTTGGTTTTGTCTATGGAGACATTACTCACCCTGAACTGCATAATGTATATGAACTTTTTGCTGCATTAGTAGTCAGTCTTATATCAACAGTTTTAAAAATTGGAGACAAAACACAATTAGGCTCCGTTCTTTTAGCAAGTAGTTTAGTTGCAGACATTCAGCTGATTGCTGCTGTAACCGTATGGACAATAACAGAGTATGTCTCTGTTGTTAATCCTGAAGCATTCTCTACTATTATATCTCTCTCTGGAGGTGCATTACTTGCAAACATTGTCTCAGTTGTCCTTTACATTGGAGAGACGTTAAAATCTAAAAGGTAACCTAAAATGCGAAACAACGCCTTTTGGCTTATTTTACAAAAACTTAGAACACCCCTTCTTGTTATTATTGTTACATACTCTATTGCCATTTTAGGTATGGTACTTATTCCTGGTATGGACGACAATGGGCAAGTCTATCATCTAACTTTTTTTGATGCATTCTACTTTGTCTCCTATATGGCATCAACCATTGGTTTTGGAGAGGCTCCTTTTGCTTTTACCTATGAACAAAAAATTTGGGTATCTATCTGTATCTACTTAACTGTTGTTGGGTGGTTCTATGGTATTGGTGCTTTGGTCTCTGTTTTAACCAATGAGACACTTAAACGTGAGTTAATGCGTAGTACATTTAGAAAAAAAGTTTTAAGAATTCAAGATAATTTTGTTATTGTCCTTGGCTATAGCCAAATTAATGCAGAGATTATTAAAAAATTTCATAAAGCACACATTGAAGTAGTATTAATTGATAAGAGTGAAGAGAGAATTAACCATTTTTTACTAGAGAGTTTAAGTGTTGATATTCCTATGATGGTAGGTGATGGTCTATTGACCGATACCCTTATAGATGCTGGAATTAAATTAGACAACTGTAAAGCTATTGTATCACTCTTTGCAGATGAGGAGAAAAACCTTAGAATCTCTATCTTAACACGTTTCCTAAATAAAAGAGTTAAGGTATTAGCAAAATCTACCAATCAAGATATCTCTCACAGTATCATTGATACTGATATTGCAAAAGTTATTAATCCTTTTGAAGTTTTTGCAAAACGTTTAGATGTTGCTATTAACTCACCTCATCTTCTTATTTTGGAAAACTGGATTTATGGTAACAGTGACCTCTCTGATAAAGCTCTCTTTCTACCAGATGGCAAATATATTGTCTGTGGATATGGTCGTTTTGGAAAAGCACTACAAGAGAAGTTTGAAAAGAATGATATTCCCTATATCTTTATAGATGAGAAACGAATAGCTCCTAAAAAGATGATAGAGAGTGGAACCTTTATTCGTGCTAATCCAGATAATAAAGATATACTTATTGAAGCTGGAATTCAAGAGGCTAGTTGTCTAATTGTTGGAACAAAAAATGACATTGATAACCTCTCCATTATGATTACAGCTAGAAAAATAAATCCAGACATATATCTTATAGCACGAGAGAATACCATGCAAGAGGTGAGTATTTTTCAAGAGGCTAAAATTGATTGGATTTTTATTATTGAGCAAATCATGGTCAACAAAACCTCATTGGCAATTACTAAACCTCTTAAACATCACTTCTTAAATCTGCTTCTAAAAGAGAGTGAACATTTGGCAAACTCTTTAGTTAAACTATTACGTTCAAATATTGGAGATAAACCCATCTTAAAACATCTTGCTATTAATAAAGAGGAGAGTTATGCTATCTACCATGAGATAAAACAGGGTCAAGAGGTTAAGATAGAGGTACTACAACACTCACTCTCTAATTGGCAAGAGATCAACAATGTTATTCCTCTACTTATTAAACGAAAAGATGAAGATATTTTACTACCTAAAGATATTACTCTACAGATAGGAGATGAACTCCTTTTAGCTTGTGACAAAGAGGGTAGAGAGGAGATTGAGCTAATTGCCTCTAACATTTATGAACTGCACTATGCTAAATATGGTAAGGAGAAAAAAGTTGGTATTTTAGGTAAGTTTTTCTCTTAACTTACCCCAACTCTTTAGGTATCTTCTTAGTAGTTTTTGCTCCCATCTCTTTAAGCTGTTCTACTTGACGAACTAAATTCCCTTTTCCCTCACTAAGACGCTTTTTAGCTGTCTCAAACGTACCTTGAAGAGTGTCAAACTGTTTAGAAATTTTCACCATATCATCTGAAAAATTTACAAACTTATCATACAATGCACCTGCACGAGAAGCTATCTCTTTTGCATTTTGGTTCTGCTTCTCATATTTCCATACATTCTCAATAGCTCTAAGTCCAATTAAGAGTGTAGATGGTCCTACTAAAAGTATCTGTTTCTTAAAAGCATCATCATATAATGATGGGTCTTTCTCTAATGCTACTGCCAATGCTCCTTCAATAGGTACAAACATAAAGATAAAATCTAAAGTGTTAATGCCCAAAAGTTTCTCATAGTTTTTAGATGATAACTCTTTAATATGACTACGTAAAGCTTTTATAAACTCATTTAGGTGTAGCTCTTTAGCAGTATCGTTATCAGCTGATATAAATCGTTCATAAGAGTTTAATGAAGTCTTTGCATCAATAATAAGGTCGCGTTGGTCTGGTAGATGTACTAAAACATCAGGTCTATAGGTCTTACCATCATCATTTTTAAGCGACACTTCACGAGTATATTCTATTCCTTTTCGTAAACCTGATGACTCTAAGACCTTCTCTAAAATCATCTCACCCCAAATACCCTGCTGTTTCTTCTCACCCTTTAGAGCATTGGTAAGATTAATGGCATCTTGACTTATCTGCTGATTTAACTCTTTAAGTGACAAAATCTCCTGTTTTAACATGGCACGGTCTTTTGATTCAGTATCATAAAGAGTATTTATCTGCTTTTTAAAGTCATTAATTTGTGACTCCATTGGTTTTATAAGTGAAGATAGATTCTCTTGACTAAGTCTTGAGAACTCTTTTGAGTTACCTTCAAAAATTTTAGCAGCTAAATGTGCAAACTCCTCTTTTATCTCACCTTTATGCTCTTGCAACATCTGCAACTTCTCTCTGTTTTGTTTCTGTTGCTCAATAACTTTTACTTGACTCTCTCTTACTTGTAGATGTAGTCTGTTATTATCATCTACTAAAGATTCATTACGCTTCTCTAATAACATAAGTTTCTCTTCTAATTTTACGTAACTCTCTTCTAAAAGTTCATAGTGAACATTTAACTGCTCTAATGCTGATTTTTTTGCATGTAACTCTGCAAAGTGGTCTCTCTCTTCATTAACTAAACGCTCCTTTAACTCTTCTATTTTTACCTCAAGCTCATTTAGCCTCTCTTTACTTTTAGAGAGATACTCCAGCTCTTTTTCCAACTTTGTAGTCTTGGTACGCTCTGCTTGAAATGCCTCATAGAACTCAGAGAGTCGCTCCTCTTTTGCTTTGTCTATCGCTTTTGCTTGGTCAAGTATCGCTTCTAACCGATGTATTTTACTTAAGAAAAATACAATAATAGTCGAGATAAGCACTGTAATAAGTAAAAAAAGTCCAATAGCAACGACCATATCATTCTCTGTTTGAAAATTAAACAATTGATTCTCCAATAGTTAGCCTTTTATAATATCATACTCTTTGGGAGCATTACACTCTAAAGAGGAGAGATTAATGGTTGTGTTGTATTTCATATTTTTAAATATTATCTTAACTCTGTTCTCTAAGCTATCTACATAAACTATCTTTTTCAACTGCTCCTTATCATCAAGGGTAATCAGATACTCAACATCTTTATAGGTTGCTTGATAATCTTTTTTAGTTATCGCTTTGGCTATTTTAACTATCTCTTCTAGGTTTATTCCATTATCAATAAGATAGTTAGCTACCTGTTCAAGGTCATGGTCAATCACAATAAGTTGTACCCCATCTGTACAGACCTCTTTTTTGGTTGGTGCTGTATAGTTCCACTTAAAAAGAGTTCGAGAATACTCTTCATCTCCACCCTCTGGTGTTGATAGAATCTCTTTCATATTTTTAAATAGTACACTCCCCTCATAATTAATAACTTTTCCCTTTTCATTTGTAATAGTTTGTGAGAAGTCTGTTGTAAAACTTTTAGGAAGTGTTATCTCAGCATTTAGTGCAAAAGTAAGTGCAAAAAGTGATAAAATCAGTCTCATTTGTAATCTCCTTCTACTTATTTAAATCTTCAATGGCAAGTTTCTCTACCATCTTTATGCTATCTAAAGCATTTTCCAAAATCTTCTTTGTTGACTTTAATGGTTGTACTCTTAAATTGGTCTGCTTACGGTCAAAAGATTCGTCCATAAGTACTTCCATTACCTCCTTCTCAAGCTCTGCATATATCTCTTGTAATTTTGCCTCTATAAACTCTACATTCATTACTTACTCTTTGGTCTAAAAATTTTAATAACATCTTCATTGGCTTCCATAAATGCTCCACCAATAAGGTCTATACAGTAAGGTACAGCAGGGAAAACAGCATCTAAACACTCTCTAATAGATTTTGGTTTTCCAGGAAGGTTAATAATGAGTGAACCATTACAAACTCCAGCTGTCTGTCGTGATAAGATAGCTGTTGGTACATACTGTAAACTCACTGCTCTCATCTGCTCTCCAAAACCAGGGAGCAATTTTTGACACACATTCTCTGTAGCTTCAGTTGTTACATCTCTTGGTGCTGGTCCTGTTCCACCTGTAGTTACAATTAGGTCACAGTTATGCTCACGTGAAAGCTGAATGAGTGTTGTCTCAATTATAGCTTGTTCATCAGGAATACATCTATACTCATACTCGCACTCATTTAAAAGATACTCTCTCATAGTATCCATTATTGCTACACCTGAAATATCTTCATATATACCTTGACTTGCTCTATCGCTTGTTGTTACTACACCTATTTTTATTTTATCCATCTTTTTAATCCTATACCTAATTATTTGATAGAATTATAGCATTTTAAAATTCTTTATGAGTTTATTCAAGATAAATAGATTAAATTATATTAAAAAATATTAACTTTATTCTAATTTATATAACTTATATTGATGATTTTAATATAAAATAGTTATATATTGATTTGTATCAATTTTTATAATTTTAAATAGGAGTAAAATCAAATGTTAAAATTATAAAATAGGAGAAGAAATGGCTTTGAATAGAAGAGATTTTCTAAAGAGTTCAGCAGCAGTAGCAGCTGCTGGTGCTGTGGGTATTGCTGTACCACAAGAGGCAGAGGCTAAGGCACAAG
>JALSQJ010000052.1 GCA_026985495.1 Campylobacteraceae bacterium | reverse complement strand
AGTAGAATAGATTCTTACTTAATTTAATCAAAAGGAAATAGCAGTATGAGCATTAAGATACATGAGTATGATGCAGTTATTGTTGGGGCAGGTCTAGCAGGTCTAGCCGCAGCAAAAGAGCTAACAGAAGCAGGAAAAAGAACAGCTGTAATTACTAAATTACACCCACTAAGAAGCCACTCTGGGGCTGCACAAGGTGGGATTAACGCTGCACTTGGGAAAGATGACTCGACTGAACTTCATGAGTTTGATACCGTAAAGGGTTCTGACTACTTAGCAGACCAAGATTGTGTAGAGCTTATGTGTAGCAAAGCACCAGAGACTATTCGTTGGGCTGAAAGAATGGGTGCTGTTTTTTCTCGCGATGAAGAGGGAGATATTGCTATTCGTCCTTTTGGTGGACAATCTCAACCAAGAGCTTGTTACGCAAAAGATAGAACAGGGTTAACACTACTTCAAACCATTTATGAACAAGCTTTTAGAGCAGGTATTGAGGTGTTTGATGAGTGGTATGCAGGTGATTTAATCTATGAAGATGGAAAAGTATCTGGTGTAGTTGCTTACAATATTCGTAACTCTGAAATGGCTATTTTTAATGCAAAAGTAACCATGTTTGCTACAGGTGGACATGGTAGAGCGTACCGATTTAACTCCAATGCTCATGCAAATACAGGTGATTCTCTCTCTATTGTAGCTCGTCATGGTCTTCCTCTTGAAGATATGGAGTTTGTTCAATTTCACCCAAGTGGACTTGGTGGTTCAGGTGTACTAATCTCTGAAGCTGCTCGTGGTGAGGGTGGTCGCCTTTTCAACAGTGAAGGTGAACGTTTTATGACAAAATATGCTCCAAATGCTATGGAACTTGCCTCTCGTGATGTTGTAAGCCGTGCAATTATGGAAGAGGTGCGTCAAGGACGAGGTGTTGGTAAAGATGGTCAATCGGTAAACATTGACTTAACCCACCTTGACCCAGAGATTATATTAACACGTCTGCCAGAGCTTAGAGAACTTGCTATTGCATTCCAAGGTCAAGATATGCTAAAAGAGCCAATTCATATCTCTGCTACAGCACACTACTCTATGGGTGGTATTCCAACAAATATTAACTGTCAAGTACAAAAAGATGAAAAGGGTAACTTAGTAGAAGGTTTCTACGCTGCTGGTGAGTGTTCTTGTGTCTCTGTTCATGGGGCAAACAGATTGGGTGCTAACTCTGTACTAGAAGCAATGCTCTTTGGTCGTCACGCAGGTGAAAATATGGTAAAAGCTTTAAATGATGGTATTGAGTTGCGTCCAGCCAAAGAGTCTGATGCAGATACTTTTATTGAAGAGTTTAATAGAATAAAAACATCAAATGGTAAAGAGAGTGTTTCAGCTCTAAGAGAAGAGCTTCAAATAGGTATGACAGCTGATGCTGGTGTATTTAGAAGTAAAGAGTCTTTAGAGCGTCAATTAAAACTTATTGATGAACTTCTTATACGTTTTAAAGATATTCGTATTGATGATAAATCGGCAACGTTTAATACCGACCTTCAAGAGGCATTAGAGTTAGGACATATGTTGGAGTTCTCTAAGTTTATTGTTGACGGAGCATTAAACCGAGAAGAGAGCCGTGGTGGTCACTATCGTGAAGATTTCCCGACAAGAGATGATGAGAGGTTCCTAAAACACACTTACGCGTTTATGGATAAAGATTACAACATTGAGACAAAATGGGGTGAAGTGGTGCTTGGTAAATTTGAGCCAATGGAACGAAAATATTAAGGAGGCGATGATGAGTTCAACAACTGCTGGTGAGACCAGAAAAGTAACAATTAAAGCATTTAGATTTAATGCTGAAACGGACTATCTTCCAAGCTATAAAAGCTACACAATGGAAGTGGGGAAAGATGAGCTAATTCTTGACCTTATGAACAAAATTAAGTGGGAGCATGATGGTTCATTCTCTTACCGTCGTTCTTGTCGTCATGGAATTTGTGGGGCATGTGCCATTAAAGTAAATGGTAAAGCTGTTCTTGCATGTAAACAGAATGCGATTGAACTTCTTGATATGTTTAACAATGATATTACGTTAGAGCCAAGTTCTAAAAAACGTGCTGTTAAAGATATGATTATTGACAAAGGTGATTTTTGGGAGAAACATGCAGCTGTTAAACCTTATGTTGTTGCAGATGTTGACCCACACCCAGAGCATGAGACTAAACAGAGCATTGAAGAGTTCAATAAATTCTTAGATTCTGACCTATGTATCCAATGTGGAGCGTGTCACTACTCTTGTCCTGCTCTTGAAGCTAATGAAGAGTTCTTTGGACCAGCTGCCCTTAATGCTGCATACCGATTTACAGTTGATACCAGAGATACAGCAGGGAAAGAGCGTTTAGAGCTTACTGCTCAACCATCTCAAGGGGTTTGGGATTGTGTAAAATGTTTTGAGTGTGCAGAGGCGTGTCCAAAAGAGATTAACCCTATTGAGAAGATTACTAAACTTCACAATATGCAGTTTGAGCAAGGTGTTGCAAAAAGTAATGTTGCTACACGTCATGCAGAAGGTTTCTTGCGTGGAATGAGCAAACATGGTTTCTTAGATGAGGCTGATATTGTTCTCTATTCAGAGGGTTACTTAGGTATGTATAAACACTTGACTACTGCCTTTAAGATGATGAAAGCAGGTAAAATCCATTGGCAAGATGGTATTCCATTTATTGACAACATGCCAAAGATTAAAAATCTTGATGAAGTTCAAAAACTAATTCAAATTTCACAAACCAATAAACTGTAAGGAGAAAAAGATGAGCGAACAATTACACTATGCCTTGTTTACAGGGTGTACAGCCAAACAATCAACCCCAGAACTACTTTCATCTACTCTTGCAGTAGCTGATAAATTAGGGATTAAAATTACCATTTTAGAGGAGGCTTCATGTTGTGGAGCTTCACATTTACAAGATTTTGATGAGTTTTTAGCTCATGTCTTAAACGCTAGAAATATCTGTTACGCAGAGAAACTTGGATTGACTATGATTACTATCTGTAATACTTGTCAATTAAACTCTGCTATGACTAAACATGCATTAGATAGTGACCCAGAGTTAAAAGCTCGTGTTAATGAGAAGTTAAGAGAAGTAGGATTAAAGTATGAAGGTAGTAGTGAGATTAAACACTTTTTATATGCAATTATTGATGATTATGGATTAGAGAATGTTAAAAATAGAGTAACTACCCCTCTTTCTATGTTTAACATTGCACCGTTTTATGGTTGTCATAACATTCGCCCTAGTGAACTACATGGTGCAAGTAATGGAAATGAAAACTCATACACACCTACATCACTTGACAGCTTAATTGATGCTCTTGAAGGAAATCCTGTAAACTACTCCCACAAAAATAAATGTTGTGGTTTCCATGTTGAGCTTCAAGCAAATCATACCTCTGAAGTATTAGCAGGAAATGCCATGGTAGATGCTATTGATAATAATGCTGACCTTATGGTAACACCATGTCCTCTTTGTCACCTTAAAATGGATACCTATCAAGATAGTGTTGGAAAAGTAGTGGGACGTGACATTGAACTTCCTGTGCTACATATGCCACAAATGGTAGCTTTAGCTCTTGGGTGTAGCGAAGAGGAGATTGGTCTTAAATTCCATGTTCAGAAAAAAGCAAAAATGCTTTTCTCTGAAGCACAAACTGCCTAAGGACTCTGTGAGACAAGTTTTTTCTTGTCTCTATACCCTAATTTTTTTATAACTACCTCCTCTCTTTAACCTATATACACACTTTTAAACTTTTTAACTAAATCATCTATAAATCACTTCTTTTTTTGAGATAAATATGGTTAAATGAAGAAAAAATAGGAATAGTTATGCCATTTGAAAATATATTAAATCTAAAAATTAGAGCCTTTTTCTTTAACTCTGCTACCGACTATCTACCATATTACAAAAATTTTGATATTACCATTAATAAAGAAGCAACACTACTTGATGTTATGCATAAAATAAAAAATATCAATCCTAACTTCTCATTTCCTAATGAAAATATCATTTTAAAAGTAAATGATAAAATAACAACAGCAGAGACTCTAGTAGAAGATATTATTGAGAGTATGGGCAATGAGCTACAGATTGACCCAGCAAACTCTTACCGTTCTATCAATGGACTCATTTTAAATGATGATGACTTTATGGAAAGTTTTGAGCTTTTAGCTCCTTATGCAACTAATGAAGATAGAGAGTTATATAAAAAGCTCTACCCCCTACACTATGCTTCAGAGACAAGCCTATATAACCGTCAATATATTGGTGATGCTATTTTAGTGTTAGCATCAAAGATGATTAGTGATGGAAATGAGCATAAAGAGAAAATTTTAGAAGCTATATCTGATGAGTTTAATGGTATTCGATGTTGTGAATATGAGAATAATATTTTTAAAGGAGTTGACTACAGCGAAATTATTGCTAACTTAAAAAATATGATAAATCTAAAAGATACCATCTCAAAATGTGATACTATCTCATTTAAGAAAAAAGAGCATAATTTAGAAGTAGAGAGAACTGAAGGTTTAAAGATTGCTCTCTATGTAGGAGATAAAAACTCTCATAAGATTATTGAGCAAACACAAAAGTTAATTGAGGGTATAGGTGCTGAATTTATAGAGTTTAAACTCTCTACAAAACTAGCAGGTCAAACCCTTATGAATACTCATTTTAAGATGGCACATATAAAAGCTGGAACAATGCTACTAGAAGCTTTAGACTCTGGAGCTGACATATTAGTTTGTGCTAAAGATGATGATGTAACTACCTTTCAAAAAGCCATTGTCCACTGTGAACGCATTATGGGTAGAGATATTGAGTTGAAAATTATCTCTATGAATAGCCTAGAGGAGCTTTGTGAGCTGGTGGCTTAAAATCCAACAGCATCAACTCTTCCTTTCTGACATCGACTTTTAGGTCTATCTCCCTTTTGTAATAGACCTTTTAAGTCACTCTCATTACTACCAAGATGTAACCAAAGTTCAGTTACTAACCCTCTTTTACAGTTCATTGTTACATGTTCTCCTGCCCCTGCTCCAAACTCTCTATTGAAGATTTTACGAATATCTTTTAGATATACCATTTTTCCAATATTTTGTTTAAAGTATTGTTGTACTTTAGAACTATTAATTGCATCTAAAAGAGTTAAGGCATCGGTGTAGTAATCATCTGCAGAAGTTCCATAACATGAACCATGTTTTACCCACTCATGAAGATGAAGATTAGAGCTATAACCTGGCATCTTTTTAGCCAACTCCTCTCTTGTACTTCTCTCTAGTTTTAACTTATCTAATCTACTCCACTGCTTATTTTTATCCATACCAATCTGCTTTTTACTCATTTTACAATATTGATTATTTCTAGGTTGTGGCCAAAGACCATGAAGTACAAACTCAAATGCTCCAAAGTCTCTACTACTCATTCGTTTACACTCTTTTTTATACTGATGAGTTTGACAGAAAGCATTTTGCCAACTTAGAGCCAATAGATTCTGTTTTGAGGTTGAGTTATATAGTCTCTTAGTAGAGGCAGACTCCTTTTGACTCTTTGACTCCTCTTTTTTTTCACTTTTAGCTCTTTTTTTATCTAAAAAGCACTCTTCATCTACCCATCGTTGTGCTATACGCTCCCCCTCAATAAGGGTTAAAACTTGCCCTCTACTCTTCTGTAAGATTCTGTACTTTTTTCCTACTTCTAATTTAATTTCATTACTATTGGTGGTATGCTTCATATTGTTGAATGCAGGGCAAACTTTTGTTGCTTCATCATATACAGGTGGCTTTTTTGCCATAACTACCAATGGTAATAGTGATACAAATGAGACTATTATTATTTTTTTCATACTGTTAAATCCTTATATTTTTTGCTATTATATTTGAAAAAAGTGAAAGTAGGATAAAAGATGATATTTAATAGTTTAGATAAAATAGAGAATACCCCCTACCAAGAGAGGTTAGAACTATTAGGAGATAAAAAGAAAAAGCCATTTTTACAAAAAAATTTTCGCTCAAATATGATGCTAAACCCTCTACGTCTAAAACATCTTAATGCTATTGATAACCTTGAAGCAGATATGATTACCCTCAATTTAGAAGATGCGATTGCTCCAAGTCGAAAAAGAGAGGCTCTATATAATATTGCTCTTTTTCTAAGCCATTTAGAGGAGTCTAACAGCTTTATTATTGTGCGTACTAATCCTTTAGAGGAAGGTGGAGAAGAGGAGATAACTTTTTTAAATGATTTTAGGTTTGATGCTGTTCGTGTTGCAAAGGTTAAAAGTGTTGATGAGATTTTAAAAATTGATAGATTACTTAACCGTGAAAAAGAGATACATATCTCACTTGAGACTAAAGAGGCATTTTCAAACTTAGCCTCATTTGGTACAATAGAGCGTTTCACCACTGCTAACCTTGGCATATTAGACCTTTTGACATCTTTAGGGTTGCCACAATCATTAGTACAAAGAGATAACCCTACTATTGGTTATATTCTCTCTAAATTTTTGGTTGATGCTAAAATAGCAGGGGTTAATCCTATCTCATTTATGTTTCAAGATTACAACAATGTAGAGGAGTTTAGAGCATGGTGTAAATTTGAACAGAAGATGGGTTTTACCACAAAAGCCTGTATGGGACCGAAACAAGTTACTATTGCCAATGAGATTTTTGGAGTTGAGAGTAAAGAGATAAGACGTGCTAATATTATTAAAGATGCATTTGAGACCTCATCTGCAAAAGGAGAGAATGGTTTTATGCATAAGGAGTTTGGATTTATTGATGAACCTATCTATAGAGATGCACTATTAACTTTAAACTTTAGCCAAAGTTAAAGCAAAAAGAACATCTACTCCATAAGCTCTAAGAGTATCTTTAGCCTCTTTTAGAGTTAAACCTGTAGTAACAATATCATCTACTAAAATGGCTTCTATATTATCTTTTCCAGTATAGTAAAAATCTCTTGGATTATTAAGACGAAACTGTAGTGTTTTTCCTGAGTAGCTTATGGGATTTTTTGCCATAAGTTTTGCATTTAAGACCTTAACACCTCTCATCTTCATCTCATGGGTGAGTAGCGAAACATGAGCATAACCACTTTTAACTCTCTCATCAACTCCAATAACATATATGGGTCGATTGTCTTGCTCCATAAAATTTTTCATAAAAGGCTTAAATGTCATTTTTGCCAAAGCTCGATAGATAATATAGCCTTGTGGAGTATGTTTAGTTAGGAGTAAATCTTCTATATTTTGATAGTTATAGAAGCTATAGACCATTAAACTACCTAACTCTCTTTTTTGAATAGTGGGTTGTAGTAAATTGGTTTGACAAGTTTTACAAAAAGTCTGCCAACTTAACTTATGACAACTAAGGCAACGCATTTTGGTTTAAAGTATATCTCTTAAAACAATAGCATAGTGAAGTACAATAAAATTTAAAATAAAAATTCCAAGAGAAGAGACTCGTGAAAGTATTGTTTCAAATTTTGTTCTCTCTTTTCCATTGGTTCTAAATGCTATGCGTAAATGGATAATAGTAATAAGAGTCATAATAGCAACTAAAATAAGTTTATTTCTTAATGCATCAATAACAGTAGAGTGTGCATCTAAATCAAAAAGTACATATATCATATTATTCTCATAAATCATCCATATACCCGTAGAGATAAGCAGTATCAAAACAACCATTTCAAAGTAACCAAATATAGGTCCAACTCTTGGATAAACCAATTTTTGATCCTCTTTATTTCGTAATGAAACTCCTAAAACAAACATAAAAACAGAGCCACCAATCCATGAAATAGCAGCAATAAGGTGTAAGTGTATTCCCCAACCCAAAAATAACCCCTTTGAAAATCAGATATATCAGTATAGCTTAATTAACCATTATTATCAATAATTTTAAAAATTACTTCTCTTGGTACTAACTGAAACATATTATCTATAAAATAATTTTTTCTTATATTTATGTCACACTAATATCACTATCTTATGATATATTCCATAAATAATTTATTTAATTAAAAAGGGAGAGTATGAAAAAATTACTTATCTTACTACTTTTAAGTAGTAGTTTTATCGTTGCAAATATTGCAATTGTAAAAAAGACAACAGGAGAAGTTGAGATTAAACGTTCGGGAAAAGTTATTACTATTAAAAAAGGGAGTATGTTAAAAAATGGAGATATTATTTTTACTAAATCAAAAAGTTCTATAGGAGTTATTTTTGATGATGGAACAACCCTTTCACTTGGAGAAAAAGCTATTTTTGTTATTCATCAATTTAAAGTAAAACCTAGCAAAAAAGAGTATAAAGTTGATTTAGAGCTAAAAAAAGGAAAAGCTATGTTTCGTTCAGGTAAAATTGGTAAACTATCTCCAAAATCGGTTAAATTTCGTATTCCAGAAGGTGCTATTGGAATTCGTGGTACAAAATTTGTAGTAGAGGTTAAATAATGAAAAAATATATACACCTATCTATCCTTGCAATACTATCTATTGGTTGTTCAAAAACAACTGTTGTTCTACTTGATAGTGGAAAACCAAATAGTAGCATTATTGTTTCAACACAAAAAGGGAGTAGTAAAGTAGATAAAATAGGAAGTTATGTAGAGTTAAAAGATAGTAACAAAGCACCTAGTGCAGTAAAAAAGATGTCTCCAGATGAGTTACAAAATCGCTTTGGAAAAGTTATTAGCTCTGCTCCTAAAAAACCTATCTCCTATAGATTATACTTTAAAAAAGGTTCAACAGAATTGACCGATGAATCTAAAGAGATTTTTAAAAAAGCACTAAATAGTATTAAAGAGCGTTCTCCTTGTATGGTTGATATTATTGGACATACCGATACAGTTGGTTCAGATACCATTAATGCAAAAGTTTCACTTAAACGTAGTAAATATGTCAAATCCCTTATTGAAAAAACTGGTCTAAAAACACTATCTATGAAAGCTAAAGGTTATGGAGAGAATGATTTATTTGTAAAAACATCAGATAATGTTGATGAAGCCAAAAATAGAAATGTTGAGATTTTTATAAAGTAATATATGATACAGATTAACAGATATATAGGTATTGTTGCTCTCTCATTTCTACTTCACCTATATTTTTATAATAGCGAAAGTATAAAAAAATTTGACTATAAATCTTATGATTTTACAACTTCTATATTTAAAAATATTCAAAAACAGGAGAGTGGCTCTTATAGTGTCATTATAGATATAGATGAGAAGAGTCTATATCAACTTGGTCAATGGCCTTGGCCAAGAGTTTTAGATGCAAAACTTATTGATATAGTAGATAATATGAATCCCTCTGCAATTGGAATAAACATTCTTTTTCCTGAAGAGGATAGAGTATCTATTACTTCTATTCAAAAATTTTATAAAAATTTTTTTAACTATGATTTAAAATTTCATGATATTCCAGAAGAGCTAAAAGATAATGACAAAATTTTAGCCCAATCTATTTTAAAATCAAAAACAACACTCTCTACCTATTTTAGTAATGAGAACTATACCAATAAACATTGTCAAAATCTTCTCTATAAAGATGATGTTTTTTCAGATATAGAGAGCCAACTTCAAGCACCCTCTCTTTTATGTAATACTAAAACTATACAAGATAAAGCTAATGACTTTGGGTTTATTAACGCATGGGAAGATAGTGATGGAATTTTTAGAAGAGCCCCTCTCTTTATGAGATATAGAGAACATACCTATCCCTCTTTTGCCCTTGCCACACTTTTAAGTTTTGACAAATATATTAAAATAGATACCAGAAACCATACACTTTTGCTCAATTTTTCAACTAAAAAGAGTAAAATATTTTCTGCAGTTGATATTTTTCAAGGTAAAATTCCTCAAAATGAGATTCAAGGTAAAATTGTTATTATTGGCTCATCGGTGGTAGGACTTAACCCAACCTATACTATTGCCAATGGAGATAGCGTTTCCAATAGTATAATTCATGCTACTGCTATTGACAATATATTAAGCAACACTTTTTTAACTCAACCAGAAAAATATAAAAAGATTAATATCATAATATCTTTTATACTCTCAATTATAGTTCTTCTTCTTTTTATAAAAAAAGCCTATCTATATATTATTACTCTATTTTTTGCTACTACAATAGTTACAACTTTATGGCTTATAGATGCTTATAGAGATGGTATATATATCTCTATAGGATACCTTTGGCTACCTCTTATCTCATTCTCACTTATAATGCTTATCTATCACATGAGAATTATCAATCAAGAGCAGATACAACAAGAGAAGCTTTTAATACGTCAAAATAAACTAGCCTCTATGGGTGAGATGATTTCACTCATTGCTCATCAGTGGAGACAACCTCTTAGTGCTATTAATGGTGTTGTTATTAGCTTAGATATAGACCATAGAAAAAATAGATTAGATTCTGAAAAGATAGATAAATATCTTAATGAGATTGAAGAGTTAACAGCTTACCTCTCTAAAACTATCAATGACTTTACAAGCTTTTTCTCTATTAATAAAAAACAAGAGAAGTTTTATATTGCAGATATAGTTTCCCAAGCTCAAAATCTATCAGTACTCTCTAAACATACTAATATTGAACTTATCTATAATGAAAATAGAAAAATAGCTCTTGTAGGTCTAAAATCTGAACTGTTACAGTCACTTCTTATTGTTATTAACAACGCTATCTATGCGTGTCAAAAAAATATTACTAATATTGGTAAAGGTAGAATAGTTATAAAAGATTTTATAGAGAATAATAGAGTCTATATCACTATTGAAGATAATGGAGGAGGTATAGAGAAAGCTAACTTAAAAAAGATATTTAACCCCTACTTCACTACCAAATCAGAGACACATGGTACAGGTTTAGGGCTTTATATATTAAAAATGATTGTAGAGGACAGCATGAATGGAAGAGTAACCATCACCAATACCGATGTAGGGGCAAAGGTTACTATTGATTTGTCTCTATAAGAGCTGAATCTACTTAATAATAAGGAGTTTATTACTATGTTCATAAACATCTCTCTTTCACAAAATCCATTGCACCCTGCTTACTCTCCAAAACCCCATCTAACTGCTTCTCGTAAACCAACTCTAAAATCTCTTTAAACTTAGGTGATGGCTCTAGCCCCAAAGCAATTAAATCTCGACCTTGAATTAAAGGTTCTAGTGGCTTTTTAGAAACTTTTAAATCTTTGGCTCTATCTAACACCCAATCCCCTGCGTGGTAAATTCCTTCCAAAGAGGCTTTCGTTGTTCGCCCTAAAAAGTCTGCTTTAGCTACCACTACCAACTCTTCAATGTTTACTTTTGTTGCCAATCGTCTAAAGGCACTCTTTTTGGCTTTTCCTTGGTAGAACTGTGAAGGTTTTAGATGATGTTCCACCAAAGGTAAAATAGACTCTATGAAATTATGCTCATCAGTTAATCTATAGAGTAGCGATTTAGTAGGCTCTACCCCTGCTTTTTCATGCCCTATGGCTCGAATACGTCCATCTTCTTCTATGCTCGTGTGCGTTGCTTTTCCTAAGTCATGACAAAGAATGGCGAACATAAATTTTAAATTTTTCTTTTCATCATTACACAACAGTTTTGCCATCTCATCTACTGTCATCATCGTGTGAATCCACACATCACCCTCTGGGTGCCATTTGGGAGATTGAGGAACATCAATTAGAGCATGAAGCTCTGGAAAATAACGCTCGGTAATCCCCAACGCTCTCATTAGCTCAAAACCAATAGAGGGTTTAGGCGATTTTAGCAACAACTTCTGCCACTCCAGATAAACACGCTCTTTAGGTAGCTCTTCTAACATACCATTGCTAACCATCTTTTGACACAAAGTAAAAGTCTCATCGGCTAAGGTGTAGCCAAATCTCGCACAAAACTGCACAGCTCGGTAAACACGCAGAGGGTCTTCTACAAAGGTATCATCGTCTATATGACGCACTATTTTCTGCTCCATATCTTTCAAACCACCAAAAGGGTCTAAAAACAGTTCACTTTCTATCTCATACCCCAAAGCATTAATGGTAAAATCACGCCGTTTTGAAGCCTCTTCATAGGCTAATGCTCCATTAACCTCTACATTAAATCCTCTATGCCCTACTCCCACTTTCTCTTCTGTTCGTGGAAATGAGAAGTCATACTCCTCACCCTCATAGGTAAACTTTAGTACCCCAAAACTTTTACCTACCAAATTTACCGAACCATATTGAGTTAAAATAGTCTCTAACTCTTCTAATCTCTCTAAACCATAAACCTCAACATCATAATCTTTAATGGGAAGTTCTAAAAAGTGGTCACGCACCGACCCACCGACAATGATGGCTTTAGCATTTTTGGTTTTAAGTTCTTTTGAGATAGTTTTTAAAATTATTGGAATTTTCATGTTGTAATTATAGCGAATTTGAGACTATGGTAAATTTATGCTATATTGGGGAAAAGATAGAGTTAAAAAAAAGCTATTAATATAATGAGTGAGTGGCTTTAATAGCCACAATAGAATTTTCTATTTTAAAAAAGTATTAGTTTCTAATACCCATATCTGTTTTGATGCTATTCCATCTTGCTAAATCAACTTTTTTCAAGTATCTCATCAATCTTCTTCTTTGACCAACAAGTTTAAGTAAACCTAATCTTGAAGAGTGATCTTTTTTATTTGTTTTAAGGTGTTCAGTTAAGTATTTAATTCTTTCTGTAATTAGTGCTACTTGTATCTCTGTAGAACCTGTATCGTTCTCACCTCTTGAATATTTAGCAATGATCTCTTGTTTCTTCGCCGTATCTAAAGCCATAATGACCTCCTGATTGGTAATTTAATTTTTTAAAATGTTTACACACCTCAAAATTGAACTGCAATTCTAGCACTATATCTTTAAATAGAGATAAAATCTAAACTTAATATAAATTAGAGTAAAATAGTCTTAATTAGAATAATTGAATAAACTATAAGGAATAAATCAAAAATGTTACTTACTCGTGCTAGTGAATACGCTCTACTTGCTCTTGATATTATACGAAAATCTGACAAACCAATAGGTGCAGAACAGCTCTCAAAAGAGCTATCTATTCCTAAAAGTTTCTTAGCAAAAATTCTCCAAGGACTTGCAAAAGAAGAGATACTAGAGTCTAAAAAAGGGGCTCATGGTGGTTTTATTCTTATAAAAGAGAGTTCTAAAATCTCTATTGCAACTATTGTTATTGCAGCAGAGGGAAAGACTCCTGCTGTCTTTGACTGTACTCAATACTCTACTACTTGCCCTAATGGAACCATAGGTTTATGTACAATTTCACCATTTTTAGTTACCTTTCAAAATAAAATAGATACATTTCTACACGAACTTACCCTAGAGGATATTTTTAACTCATGAACATCTACCACCTATCACACATAGACCTTGACGGCTATGGCTGTCAATACCTTACAAATAAATGTTTTAACAAGCAACACAACTACAAACTTAAATCTTACAATGCTAACTATGGACTCGAAGTAAAGGCACGTCTTGAAGAGATTATTACAGATATTAAACGCGAGAAGTTTCTTGGGAATGAAGATGAAAATATTATTTTAGTAACCGACCTAAACCTTACACCAAAAGAGGCAAAATGGTTAGAGGAAGAGGCCATGAGTATAGGAGCTAAAATTCAACTTCTTGACCACCATGGTTCTGGAACAAAAACAGCTGAACAGTACATCTGGTATATGCTAGATACCAACCGTTCTGCTACACTCATTACTTACGATTGGCTACAAAAACACTATGCATTTGATGCAGAGGGAGAGTATGCTCAAATTGTAAAAGCGATTAATGCCATAGATATTTGGATAAGTGATGACGAGCTATTTGAGTTTGGAAAAGTAGGATTAGGTATGATAAGTGGAGCAAGAGAGATTAACCGTACCCTATTTCCTGATGAAGATAGAGCTTTAAAACTATCTTTAATTGAGTCCATGAAAAGATATGTAGATAAAGAGAATGCTCACATTGCACTAGACAACGACCTACACCAACTTAAAAAAGAATTTTTTATTGAGAAGCAAGACAATACAAAAGATAACCTAGCTGCTATATTTTTAACCAAACTTTTAACCAATGACAAACAACGTCTAACTATAGAGTATCGTGGCTATAAGGGTCTGCTTGGATACAGTCTTGGAAATACCTCTATATTGGGAAATACTTTCTTAGTAGAGAACCCAGATTATGACTTCTATATGGATATTGGTTTTAGAGGAAACTTCTCTCTACGCTCCAACAATAAGCTAGATGTCTCTAAAATGGCAGATGAGATTGGAAATGGTGGAGGTCACCCTAATGCAAGTGGTGGTAAAATAAAAGAGTACAAAGACTCTTTTGTCTATAGCGACATTAAAGCTTTTGTTCAAGAATATATTTATGAAAAGACGAAATAAGGAAAATTATGGATATGAAAAAATGTAGCACTCTTGAAGAGGCTAGAGTTGAGATTGACAAAGTAGATGAGATGATTGTGGAGATGATTGCTCTTCGTAACAGCTATATCAAACAGATTGCAAAGTTTAAAACAACAGTAGAGGAGATAAAGTCTGACGAACGTATTGCCGATGTTGTTGCACGAGCAAGAACAAAAGCAATAGAGCTTGACCTCTCTCCCAATCTTATTAATGATATTTTTGTACGCCTAATAGATGAGATGGTAGAGACAGAGGTTGCAGAGTTTAGAAACTCTAAAGTATTTTAATATGAGAAACATAGTTGGCTTATTCCCATACGTCCTCGGCAATACTAATGAAATAAACAAAAAAGGATTTATTAATGTCAATAAATAATAAACAATTTAGCTATCTAATCTTAACTTTTCTCACACTAGTTGCAGGATATTTTTATCTACGCTATGCTTATAAAGTTACCGATTCAACACCATTTACCCAAGAGATTGTGCTTATTATTTTAGGAACAGTTGCGACTATTTTTATTACAGCACTACTACTCAATAAGCAAACAGCAGTTGAGATAGAAAAAGAACAAAATATTAAATTTTTAGATTTAAAAACAAATACCTATGAGAGACTACTTGATTTATTAGAAGAGTTATCAATCAAAGAGGAGTTAGTCTCCAATGATATTACTAAATTAAAATTTATAACACATAGGCTCTCTATTTTTTCATCTCCAGATGTTTTAAATGAGTATAATATTTTTTTAGAACTTATATCAGATATTACTAAAGATAGAACACTTAATAATGATAAAGAAAAACTCTCTAAAGCATTAACTAAATTAACCATACAGATACGATTTGACCTTTTAAATGAAAATACTCTCAATAAAACTTACACTAATTTAGAGATAAAAAACATGATTACTAAAAACTCTCAAAGTCTAAATCAAATTAATTTGTAAATTAGCAATAATATTACAAAAATGAAACTTTTGTAGCATTTATTTCATTCCTTTTCAAGCTTAGTCAAGTAGGCTAAATAATCTTAAATAATACAATCCTTATATTATTAACCTCTCTTAATTAGCCAAGAGAAGGTTAACCCTGATGTCACAAAAACAGCTCCTGCATAAACTGTCCAAATAATAGGAATAACTACTCCTTTAATAGCATGGTCACCACCTACAACTTTTACC
>JALSQJ010000051.1 GCA_026985495.1 Campylobacteraceae bacterium | reverse complement strand
CCCTAGTAGCATGTTGAGTATATAGAGAAGGACGACGTGTACCAACAATAGAGATTTTAGTTCTATTTAAAAGCTCTTTTCTTCCCAATGCATAAAGCTCCTTTGGATACTTTTTCATCGCTTCTAATTCTAAAATTGGCTCTTCTAATTTAAAAATCATCTCTCTTAACTCACCTTTTTATTATAAGCAATATCACTTGAAGAGTATATCTCCCCTGTTTTCAAACAGTAGGCTGACAAAATTCCAAATCCAGCCTCCGATTTCTTATAAGCTCCCGTATCTACATTAACATAATGACGATGTATATCTGCACTATACTGCTGTGGTGTATGTCCAAAAATATTAAATATAGGTTCTCTATCCATAGGTTTCATTCTACCCCATAAAATAGTATTTTCAAAATCTTTTTTTTCATTTTCACTATCTCGTAAACTCCATACATTCCCTATCGCAGAGTGTGAGACAACTACTGTTCGTCCAGAACTATGCTTCGTATCTAAGATTAAATACAACGGTAAGCTCTCCATCCACTCAATATCCTCTTGAAATTGAAAAATAAACTCTTTAATAAAAGGGTGAGGAACCATTTTCTCCCCACGCATAGAGACAAGACCATATGAGATTAGTGTCTCTCTACCTCCATGTTTTAACCACATATTATCTTGTTCAATCTTATTATCATTTTTAATATCTTCAATAAATTGGCTACCATATTTAATCATCATTACTTCATGGTTACCTTTAACACACTTCAAGTTATGCTGACGAACAAATCGAACCACCTGTGCACTCATACTTCCCCTATCAATCAAATCCCCAACAAAAATAAGCTGTGATTTTAAAGGAGTTTTGGCAACTAAATTCAAAAGTGCTCTATACTCACCATGCACATCACCTACTACACAATAGTTCATCATTAGCACCTCCTAATAGTTTAATAATATTAAATATATTATAACATAATAAAATAAAACTATCTCTATCTTACTCTAATTTAGCTATGCTATAATATTCATTCAAAATATCAGATATAAAAGGATTTTTATGAGTAAACGTGATGAAAAAATTGAAGCAATGATTGCAGAAGCAAAGAAATTAAATTTACCTATTAGTGATGAATTAATCTCTAAAGTTGCTATTGGACTAGGACCAGTACTATATAATAAAGATACAGCAACTGTAGCTTGTGGACAACCAAAAGAGTTAGAGACAGTTAAAAATAATTTTTTAAAGAAGAAGTTGGGCTTAACCAATGATGATGCTGAACTTGATTCTGCAATTAAAGAGGTGTGTGAACAACTTGGTAGTTCAAATAGAAGCAAATATAGAGTACACTTCTATGCACTACTTGCAATGAAATTTAAAAAAGAGAGTGTTTACGCATAATCTTCTTCAACAGGGTCAATAAATAGAGTTGACCCTCTACAACATAAATCGCCATAAAAAATAAGCTACCAATGCCAATATTAAAATACCTATTAAATTTGCTTTAAACCCTACTCGTGCCATTTGAGCTATAGGAATAACTCGTGAACTCATTACAATAGCATTTGGAGGTGTTGCAATCGGCATCATAAAAGCGTAACTAGCCGATACAGTAGCTACCATTAATAACAGAGTCCCCTCTCCTACTGGCATATCTTTAGCAAATTCATAAAAGATAGGAATAACAATTGAGGTCAATGCTGTATTGCTTGTAACCTCTGTTGAAAATGCAACAAAAAATGCAACAAATAGAAACATCCAAAAAAGAGGCATCTCTGAAATAAATGAGAGTTTAGTTGCAATATCAGCTGCTAACCCTGTTGTTGAAAATGCTGTTGCAATTGAGAACCCAGCTCCAAAAAGCATAATTATCTCATAAGGCATATTTCTAGTATCTTCCCATGTTAAAAAACCTATTTTTGGGAAAAACATTAGTAATCCAAAACCTAAAAGTACCATTTTTTCATTAAGTGAAACTCCTAAAAGTTCTTTTGAAAATGTATTTCCAATGAGTGTAATAGCTAGTAAAATAATAATACTATAAAGTCGTTTCTGATTTTTTTCCAATTTTGGAATCTCTTCATCACCAATTCCATCGACAGATTCATATTTTAAACCTAAAGAGAGTAACCAAGGAATAACCGTCAACATAATTATGACAATTGGCAACATCATATAAATCCACTCTCCAAAAGAGAGAACAGGCATATGCTTATCTTCTAAAAATCCAAGTAAAATAAGATTAGGTGCTGTACCAATAGGGGTTAAAATTCCTCCAATACTTGCTCCATAAGCAGTTGCCAATAAAAAACGAATTTTCAATTTTAAATTATCACTTAAATAGAGTGCTATAGGCATCAGCATAAGTGTTATTGTTGTATTTGAGAGTATAGAGCTAAGTAGTGCAGAAGTTATAGTTAGAGCATAAATAACTCCTAAAACTGTTTTTGGAAAATAACTTAAAAGTTTAGAAGAGAAGTAGAGATGTAACTTTATTTTTTCGATAGCTATAGCCAACATAAAACCACCCAAAAATAGAAAAATGATTGATTTAGAATAGTTAGGAGTAATAGCAGATAAATCTAATACCCCAAAAGAGGGAAAAAGAATAATTGGAAGCAGAGAGACAACACCCAAAGGTAAAGCTTCATTTGTCCATAATGTAACCAATAGAGCAACTAATCCGATAAGTAGTGATTGTGTAGTAGTAAAGAGTATAAGAGCTAATAGGGAAAAAACAACCCCTATCATAAGAGCTATAGTGAGTCCTTTAAATTCTGACATAAAAATTCCTTCTATTTAATATAGAAGGAATTTTAGCATAATTTTAAGGTAATCTCTTTTTTTAGTTGGTATCTTGATCTACAATTTTATTTGCAGAGATCCAAGGCATCATTTCACGAAGTCTATTCCCAGTTTGAGTAATAAGTTTAGTTTTATCATTATTTCTCTCAGCATTCATTCTTGGATAACCTGCTTGTCCCTCTAAAATAAAATCTTTTGCAAATCTACCATCTTGAATCTCTGTTAAAATATCTCTCATTGCTTGTTTAGACTCAGCATTAATAACTCTTTTACCTGAAACATAGTCACCATACTCAGCAGTATTTGAGATAGAGTATCTCATATCTGAAATTCCACCCTCAAACATAAGGTCAACAATAAGTTTAAGTTCATGTAAACACTCAAAATATGCAAGTTCAGGAGCATATCCAGCTTCTGTAAGTGTTTCAAAACCAGCTTGAACTAAAGAAGATACCCCACCACAAAGAACTGCTTGTTCTCCAAATAGATCGGTTTCAGTCTCATCTTTAAAAGTAGTCTCAATAATAGCTGTTCTACCTCCACCAATAGCTGAAGCATAAGAGAGAGCTAACTCTTTAGTCTCCCCACTTGGATTTTGACCAACAGCGATAAGGTCTGGAATACCACCCCCTCTTACAAATTCACTTCTTACAGTATGTCCTGGTGCTTTTGGAGCAATCATTGTTACATTAATATCTTTTCTTGGAATAATTCTTCCATAATGGATATTAAATCCATGACCAAATGCAATAGTAGCACCCTCTTTAAGATTTGGCTCAATCTCTTTTTCATAAATCTCTTTTTGGTTCTCATCTGGAAGAAGAATCATAATTACATCTGCTTTAGCTGATGCTTCTGCAACTGTTAAAGTTTCAAAACCTTTAGCTTCAGATTTAGCCCATGAAGAACCATTTTTTCTAAGACCAACAATAACATTAACCCCAGAATCTCTTAAATTTTCAGCATGTGCATGTCCTTGAGAACCGAAACCGATCATTGCTACTGTTTTTGATTTAATGATATTTAAATCACAATCTTTGTCATAATATACATTTAATGTTGACATTATTTGTTCCTTGAAGTTAAAAAATTTCGCGATTATACCGTAAGCGATATTAAGCACCGTTTGATTTGGATATATCATCATAAAAAATAGAAAAAGAATAAAATAAAAGTAGCAATAATAATAAATTTACTAAAAAAATTAAAAAAGAGAGTAATAAAAAAGAAAAGAAGAAATCAAAGAGGCAGCGACCTACATTCCCAATCCAGACAGGATAAGTATTATCGGCGATGGGAGGCTTGACTTCCAGGTTCGGAATGGAGCTGGGTATAACCCTCCCTCTAAGCCCACCTCTAAGAAAGGTAAAGATATAACGGTAGGGGCGACCTCTGTGTCTGCCCT
>JALSQJ010000050.1 GCA_026985495.1 Campylobacteraceae bacterium | reverse complement strand
TAAAGTAAGAGGTGAAATATGAGTCGAGATGAACTATTAACACTAAGTGGATACGCTGAATTCTTTTTTATTCTATTTGTATTTATAGTATTTTATGGATACGCTTTTTCAATATATAAAAGAGAGAGGAGTGGAGATAGAAATTTTGAAAAGTACTCCAACTTAGTGTTAGATGATTCTCTTGATTCAACTCCTCTTGAAAAAAGAGACAATTCAAAATAAAATAACGGATAAGGAGACACAATATGAAAAAGATGGTCATAGGTGGTATTATTCTTGTCGTTGCTTTGATGGTAGGAACGTACTTCGTAGCAGGTGATGCTTTTCAAAGTGATGATTATATAAATACTTTAACAATGATAGGTGCTTTTGCAATTATTGCAATTACAGTAGCAACAGCACTTAAATATGTTAATCAGATTAAAAATGATACAGCAACAGGTGAGTTAGCTGATGAGAGTTGGGATGGAATTGGTGAATTTAAAAATCCAATCCCTTCTGGTTGGGGAATTATATTCATAGGTACTATTGTTTGGATGATTTGGTATTGGTTTGTTGGTTATCCAACTACTCAATTTTCACAAATTGGTCAATACAATGAAGAGGTATTAGAGAGTAATGCTAAGTTTGAAAAAACTTGGGCAAACCCTAGTAAAGAGACACTAACAGCAATGGGTGAGTCTGTATTTTTGGTACAGTGTGCTCCATGTCATGGTGTTGATGCAGAGGGTATTGATGGTAAAGCTCAAGATTTAACTCATAGATTGAGTAAAGCACAAATTCTTCATACTATTAACAATGGTCAACACTCTTTAAATTATCCAATGGGTGCGATGCCTCCAGGTATGGCTAGTGGAGAGGGTGCTGAAAAAATTGCAACTTGGATTGCTGGTGGAATGAAAGGTGAACAACCTGCTGAATTTGCAGCATGTGCATCATGTCATGGACCAGATGGTAAAGGTAATAATGGTATGGCTCCAAACCTAAAAGAGTATGATGAGACAATTGTTAAACATGTTCTTGAAAATGGTAAAAAAGGTGCGATTGGTACAATGCCAAGCTTCAAGGGTCGTCTAACAGAGACTCAAGAAAAAGCTATTTCAGCTTTCTTAATTTCAATTAAAGGAGAGTAGTATGGCAGGAAATACACAAATTGATCCACAAACAGAGGGAGGACTTTTTAGTCTTCTCCATGGTTTAACAGGTTACTTTATTGCAGTGGCACTACTCCTTTCAATTTTAGGATTTTTGACATTTAATGCAATAGCAGTTCAAAATGCAAATGCAGAGAAGTTCTATAAAGTAAATCAAGACCTTCATGCCTTAAAGATGAATAGTCTTGATAATATTAAGATGAGAACAATAGAAGGAGAAAAGTAATGGATAAGCTTATAGGTTGGATGCTTTTTGCAGCAGCTATTACAACGATTATGCTCTCATTTTTTGATTCAACTAAAGTGTATGTTGGATAGATGAGAAATTTACTTAAAAATATAGGAGTGCTTTTTGCACTTCTATTAACTACTTCTACTCTATTGTTTTCCAATACAGATACTACTTCTGTTCCCAATATTAAAAATATCAATAGTCGTTTTATAGTTCATGGCAAAGAGAGCATTGACCCACGAACAGAAAATAAGATTGATGAGATAGGAGATGAACTTTTTGTAAAAACAGGGATAAATCTCTATATTTATGCTTCTATAAATTTAACCTCTAAAGAGTTTAGTGATACAAAAAGCAAAATAGAGTTTATAAAGAGTTTTGAGCATAATTTAACCAAAAAATTAGATAATCCATTTACACTTTTAGCACTCTCTTTTAACGAGCAGTATATAAATATTTTATCATCAGATAATCTAAATAGTAGTTATAATAAAGATAATATACTAGATGGATATATTATCCCAATTTTAGCTTCTCATGATAAAAATTCACTTGAATCAAAACTATCATTAGCAATTCTAAATGGTTATTCTGAACTTGCTGATGAGTTGGCTAAAAGTAAAGGTACAGAGTTAAAGAGTACTCTAAAAGGTAATGGAAGAACTTTTGCTAAATATTGGAAAATATTTATGTATCTTACTATTCTAGGTGGGCTTATCTTCTATTTTTATGGTTTATGGCAGAGTAAGGAGAATAGATGAAAATTCAAAAATATCACTTGTGGTTAGGATTTTTCTTTTTTATATTTGGAATTACATTTGCAATGATTATATGGACTATAAAAAGTGCAGTGAATACACCAGTATATGAAGATAAGAGTTTTAGTACAAACTATCAAGATGTAGATGAAAATTACAATAGTATGGTTATGGCTAATATTAAATTTAACTCTAAATATGATGCGATATTTGAGATAAATGGTGTTAAGAGAGGGTTTGAACTGAATGATTTACGTTATGGTCAACGCTCATTAGATAAAAAGAGTAAAAATCAAAATCTTTTAAATGAGGGTGATAATAGTTTTAAAATATCTATTTTAGATAAAAAAACCAACAAAGCTATTAATGATGTAAAGGTTGAGTTACAAATTACACGCCCAATTGTAGATAGTGAAGATATATTGCTTAAAACATTAGAGGGTAGTTTTACTATTCCAAAGAGTGGAAAGTGGAATATTATTGCTAAAGTAACGATTGGAGATGATATTGGTTATCTCTATATAAAAACAATGACAAAGGAGAAGTGATGCATCATGGAGAACAACCATCAGATTGGGTAGCTTATGCTGTTGTCATTGGAGTAGTTGCTCTTATGATGTTAGGTAAATATCTAATGGCAAGTGGAGATGATGATAAAAAAGAGGATAAATAACTACTCTTTTTATCTATTCTCTCTATTTTCGCATAATGGAAATGCAGATTTAAGAACAGTTGTAATATAACAACTTCCTGTTAGACCACTAGATATAAGTACAATCATTACAATTAACTGTAGTAAAAAAGCAGCTTTTATAGAACCTGATGCTGCTAACATCATAACAATTCCTAGTACCATTGCTAAAATAATCTTTTGTAGCTTCTCAACACACATATAACTCTCCAAATATTTTTAATATTATAGCAAAATAAGAGTATAATTAGATAATGAAAAATGATAATATAATAAATGATACTGTCTATGGGCATATTCCCTATAGTGGAGTAGAGAAGAAGTTTTTACAGAGTAAAATAGTAAATAGATTACTATTTATCTCTCAAAATGCATTGGCATATTTTGCTTTTCCATCTATATCTACAAAGAGGTATATTCACTCTTTAGGTACTATGCATGTAGCTTCCTATATATTTAAAAATGCCATAATTAATAGTGAAGATAGAGTAGTAAACTCTCTTTTAAAGAGTGCTAAGTATGAGATTGAGAGATTGATAAAGAGTAATGAATTAAATTTTGATTTAAAGAGACTAGTAATTGATGATATTACTCTTAAAGAGTTTACTCCTCCACTTAAAGATAAATATTCAATAGTCTATATGATACTTCTACAGACCATTAGGCTCTCTGCACTTCTTCATGATGTTGGTCATCTTCCATTTTCACACCAAACAGAGTATGCACTATATAGACTCTATAACTCTTTAAAAAATAGAAACAGTTTAAATCAACAAGAGGATAAATTTATACAATTTTATGAGACTATTACTAAAAAAGGTAAAGAGGTACTTCATGAGAATATAGGAAATACCTATTTGGATATGCTCTTCAATTATGAGGTTATAGAGCAGAGTAGTAGTTCTAAGGAGCTAATTAAGCTCTACTACCTTATGGTTAAAAATATATTTAATAATCATGAAGAGGAGGGATTCTCTTATACAACATTACATAAAATTATAGCCTCTACAGTTGATGCAGATAGAATAGACTATATCAATAGAGACCTATTAGCAAGTGGTTATATCTCTTCCTCTTCAGACCTCTTACGAATAGCTAGAGCATCTATTTTTATAGAGAATAATAATCAATTGATACTCTCTTTTAACACAGCATCTCTTTATGATATAGAACACCTTTTAGAGAGTCGTTTCAATCTCTATAAAAAAGTCTTTTTTACCTATAAGATTGCACGGTTAGATACTCTCTTAGAGAAAGTGATAACCTATCTATCTAAAGAGTATTTAACCATCTCTCCTAATGATAAAAAGGTCTATCAGACTATTGCTATGATGTGGAAATTTAGTGAAGAGAATGATATGATTAAGCAGTTAG
>JALSQJ010000049.1 GCA_026985495.1 Campylobacteraceae bacterium | reverse complement strand
AATGGCAAACGAGGGTTTAATCCCTGGTATGAAAAAATCAAGCTGGTAAGGAGAAGTAAAAGATGATGACAGATATAATTGCAGACTCTCTTACTCGAATAAGAAATGCTGCACAAAGAAGATTAGATGTAACAACACTTCTTCACTCAAAAACAATTGAGGCTACAGTTTCTATTTTAGTAGATAAGGGTTACCTTGAGAGTTATAAAGTAAAAGAAGATGGTAATAAAAAGACAATTAAAGTGGTACTTAAGTACGATGAAAATGGTCATAGTGTTATTAATGAAGTGAAGAAAATTTCTAAGCCTGGTAGACGTGTTTACCAAAGTGCAGCAGAAGTTAAATCTTTTAAAAATGGTTACGGTACACTTGTTGTCTCTACTAACAAAGGCGTGATTGCAAATGATGATGCATTCAAGCAAAATGTTGGTGGTGAAGTAATCTGTAGTATTTGGTAAGGAGAAGATATGTCAAGAGTAGGAAAACAGCCTGTAACGGTTGCTAACGGTATTGATGTATCACTTGATGGTACTGTATTGATTGCTAAAAAAGGTAACAATGAGAAGAGATTGGAGACTCATGGGCGAGTTGGAATCTCTATTGATGGTTCAGAAGTAACATTTTCTAAAGTTGGTGAAGCTAAAGAGAGTTCAGCGTTCTGGGGAACATATAGAGCCTTGTTCGCAAACATTATTGAAGGTCTTGATAAAGGTTTCAAAAAATCTTTAGAGATTAATGGTGTTGGTTACAGAGCTGCAGTTGAAGGAAAAATACTTAAACTTCAACTTGGTTTCTCTCATCCAGTTGATTTTCCAATTCCAGAGGGACTTGATGTTACAGTTGAGAAAAACTTAATTCATATTTCTGGGACAGATAAACAAGTTGTTGGACAAGCTGCAGCTAAAATTAGAAGCTTTAGACCACCAGAGCCTTACAAAGGTAAAGGTGTTAAGTATACTGATGAAGTTATTGTCAGAAAAGCTGGAAAATCAGCAAGTTAATAGGAGCTTAGTATGTTAAAAAGTATTCAAAAAAGAAAAAATAAACTTCGTATTCAACGTAAAAGAAGAGTAAGAGGAAAAATATCTGGAACTGTTGAACTTCCAAGAGTCTCTGTTTTTAAATCAAACAGATATTTCTCTGCACAAGCGATAGATGATATTGCTGGTGCAACTCTTGCTGCTGTTGATGGTAAAAAACTTGGATTTAAATCTAACCAAGAAGATGCTAAAAAAGCAGGTGCTGCAATGGCAGATGCTCTTAAAGCTAAAAACATCGAAACTATTGTTTTCGATAGAAATGGTTACCTCTATCATGGTGTTGTTGCAGCATTTGCAAACGCTCTTAGAGAAGCTGGAATTAAGTTTTAAGGAGTAGATGAATGTTAGCTGAAAATATTGATAGAGAAAAGTTTGAAGAGAAAATTGTAAACATTGGTCGTGTTACTAAAGTTGTAAAGGGTGGTCGTAGATTTAGATTTACTGCTCTTGTAGTTATTGGTGACAAAAATGGTACAATTGGTTACGGTACAGGTAAAGCGAAAGAGGTTCCAGATGCTATTAAAAAAGCAGTTGATGACGCTTTCAAATCACTTGTACATGTGAATGTTAAGGGGACAACAATTGCTCATGATGTTCAACAAAAGACAGGTGCAAGTCGTATTATATTAAGACCAGCTAGTGAAGGTACAGGGACAATCGCAGGTGGTGCGATGAGACCAGTACTTGAATTGGCAGGAATTAAAGATGTAATTGCAAAATCGTTAGGTTCTAACAATCCTAATAACCTTGTAAGAGCAACTATTGATGCTCTTGTAAAGATTAAAAAGTAAGGGGGTAGATATGGGTTTACATAATTTACAACCAGCACCAGGTTCAACACGTAATAGAAAACGTGTTGGTCGTGGTCAAGGTTCTGGAACAGGTAAAACAGCTGGACGTGGTAACAAAGGTCAGAAGTCAAGAACTGGTTATTCAGCAAAGAGAGGTTTTGAAGGTGGTCAAATGCCACTCTATAGAAGATTACCAAAAATTGGTTTCTCTTCAAGAGTCATTAAGCCTCACTCAATTAATGTAGATAAAAACAGAGCAGTAGCAGAGCTTGATGAAATTACTATGGAGACAATTAAGTCTGTATATAAACTTCAAAAAGCTGTAACAAAAGTAAAACTTATTGGTACAGGTGCTAAAGAGTTGGCATCTAAAATCAAAGATGAAGCTGTTACAACGAGTGGTAACTAACCATGAGTAATGCTTTAACTCAGAAAATACTGATTACTTTTGGATTTCTATTTGCCTACAGAGTTTTAGCATACGTACCAGTTCCTGGTGTTGATACTGCCGTTATTGCCTCTTTCTTTAATGGAAATGGTGCAGGGGACATGATGAACATGTTCTCTGGTGGTGCTATTCAACGGTTCTCCATTATCTCACTAGGAATTATGCCTTACATTACAGCCTCTATTGTAATGGAACTTCTTGCTGCTACTTTCCCTGCTATTGGTCAAATGAAAAAAGAGCGTGATGGTATGCCTAAATATATGCAAATCATTCGTTATGGAACTATTGTAATTACACTTGTTCAAGCATTTGGTGTATCTGTTGGACTTCAAAGTATGCAGGGTGCTGTACTTATTGACCCAATAACATTTACAATTATTACAACATTCTCTATGTTGACTGGTACTATGTTGCTTATGTGGATTGGTGAGCGTATTACACAAAGTGGTATTGGAAATGGTATCTCACTTATCATTTTTGCTGGTATTGTTTCAGGTATCCCCGCAGCTATATCAAATACAATGACATCGGTAAATACAGGAGCATTATCATTTTTAGCAGTATTGGCTATTTTAGCAATTATTTTTGCGACTATTTTTGTGATTATCTATGTTGAGCTTGGTGAGCGTAGGGTTCCTATCTCTTACTCAAGAAAGACAATTATGCAAAACCAAGACAAAAGAGTAATGAACTATATCCCAATTAAAGTAAACCTCGCAGGTGTTATTCCAGCAATTTTTGCTTCTGCTGTATTGATGTTCCCTATTACTATTTTAGGTCACTCTGAAAATGAGTATGCTAAGATGGTTGCAGATGCATTCGCACCAGGTGGTATAGCATTTAATATTGCAACATTTATTTTGGTTATTTTCTTTGCATTCTTCTATTCATCAATTGTATTTAATGCAAAAGATATTGCAGATAACTTAAAACGTCAAGGTGGTTTCATTCCTGGTGTTAGACCAGGGGAGCATACTAAAGAGTTTATCAATGAAGTTGCAAGTCGATTAACAGGTTCAGGTGCATTGTATTTAGCACTTATTTCAACTTTACCATTCATATTGATTAACTCAATGGGTGCAGCATTCTACTTTGGTGGGGTTGCAGTACTTATTATTGTTCAAGTTGCCCTTGATACAATGAGAAAAATTGAAGCACAAATATATATGAACAAATATGAAACTTTAGGTGCAGTGGGTCTATAATGGCTATTGCACTTCGTAAACCTAACGAACTCACCAAACTTGCAAAAGCTGGTGAGATTGTTGGAAAAACACTTAAATACCTCCAAGAAAATGTTACTGTTGGAATGAGTCTAAAAGAGATTGATGCTATGGGTGAAGCGTTTATTCGTGAACATGGTGCCGAGCCTTCTTTTAAGGGTCTTTATGGTTTTCCTTCTTCAGTTTGTACTTCTCTTAATGAAGTTTGTATTCATGGTATTCCTACAGATTACAGAGTTCAAAAAGGTGATATTTTAGGACTAGATTTAGGTACTAAGATAGATGATTACTTTGGAGATGCAGCAATAACTATGCCTATTGGAGAGATATCTAAAGAGGATGAAGCTTTAATTGCGTGTGCTAAAGATGCACTCTATCATGCTATAGAGAATATTCGAGTAGGTATGCGTTTTAAAGAGTTATCTAAACTTTTAGAAGATTTTATAATAGAGCGTGGTTACGTTCCTTTAAGAGATTTTTGTGGTCATGGAATTGGAAAAAAACCTCATGAGGAACCAAATATTCCTAATTATGTAGATGGAAAACCAAACCAAGGTCCAAAGATTAAAAATGGTATGGTTTTCTGTTTAGAACCGATGGTTTGTCAAAAGAGTAACGAACCTGTTATTTTGGAAGATAGATGGTCAGTGGTTAGTGAAGATGGTCTTCGTTCATCTCACTATGAACATACGGTAGCAGTTGTGAATGGTAAAGCAGTTATTTTAACCAATGCTGAACCAACTCATAATTTGTAAACAGTTGAACAGTAAAACTAAAATAGATTCATTTAAAGGAGAAATAGATGGCTAAAGATGATGTAATAGAGATAGATGGAAAAGTAGTTGAAGCATTGCCAAATGCAACATTTAGAGTGGAACTTGACAATGGACATATTATTTTATGTCATATTGCAGGAAAAATGAGAATGCACTACATTAAGATTTTACCTGGTGATACTGTAAAAGTTGAGTTAACACCATACAGTCTTGATAAGGGTCGTATTACTTTTAGATATAAATAGAGTTAAATTTAATGGGCAAATGCCCATTAGATTTTTTATTGTAGTCAGTTACTTATGATTTTTAGGAAATTCTAAAATAAAAAGAGCCCCTTTCCCCTCTTCAGATTCAAGAGAAATTTTAATATTGTTAGAACGACAGATACCCATGACAATATCTAATCCTATACCAAAACCACCTGTTCCTTTCTGTTTGACACGTTTATAGCGTTTAAAAATCTTTTTTTGATTTTCTTTACTAATACCTATTCCCTCATCTTTTATCGTAAAGATACTCTCTTCTAATGTAATCTCTATACTCTTGTTTGGTAAAGAGTATTTAATGGCATTTGAAATAAGGTTGTTAACCAATTTTTTAGCAGCATTTTTATCCATATAGAGTTGTAGCGTATTAAGTTGGGCATTGATAGTAATGTTTTTATTAGCAGCAATCTCTTTAAAGTATTTAATTGACTCATAGGTAAGTTTACAAAAATCGAATCTCTCTTTTACTTCAACATCTAAATCATGAAAAGCTAAATAGGATATTGAGTTGTAGGTTTCGGAAATCATCTTTGAACTCATGAGCATATGCTCTACCATCTCTTGGTCATACTTATTTTTAAGATAGTTTGCTGACATCATAAGTGCTGTTACGGGGGTATTGAGTTCATGGGCAGAGTCTTTCATAAAACGACTCAAAATGGCAAAATTCTCTTTAACAGGTTTAAGGAGTAGCCGACTTAGCAGATAGCCTATAAGTGTAATAAAAAATGAAGCAATAGTAAGCATTATGAAGATAGAGGCTTTTAGGTTCTCCATATTTTCAGAGAGTTTGGAGTCTTCAATAACAATATACTCAATGTTTCTAATTGGAGTAGAGAGTTCCATAATAAAAAAAGCAGAACTAAGATTATTATAATTAATCTGTTCAAAATCAATATGCTTATTGGTTAAGTTTGACTTAATAATAGTTTTATTTCTGTTAAAAAGTCCAACCTTAACAGTAGCATCTTGCTGAAAAAAGCTTTGAATATTTTCATCTTTTATCAGTTTTACTTTTATCTGCATGGCAGTATTTTCCATAGTAACACCACACATACGGTCAATAGATTTTATCTTCTCTTTGTAGTAAAGGTAACCAATGGTTCCTAGCATCAGTATGGAGGAGGAGATATATATGAGTAGAAAGCTTATTAAGGCACGTTTTTCATTATGATACAAAGCAGTACCCCATTCCTCGAATGGTCTCAATGCTCTCTTTTCCAATTAAAGCACGAAGATTTCGAATATAGACACGTAGTGTTGCATCACTTGGCATAGTCTCATACGTCCACAAATTTTGAGTGAGCTCCTCTTTTGATATGGTACGTTTACGATTAGTCACTAGATAGTTAAGTAGTTCAGACTCCTTTTTTGCTAAAGAGAATATCTTATCATCTTTTATAATTCTATTTTTGTATGCATCAAAAAAGGTTTTTTCACCTATTTGAATGGGTAGATTCTGCTCTATGTTAAAGGTTCGATTAATGTTGTCTATACGCATATCAAGTTCGTCAAGTTCAAAAGGCTTTTTAATGTAGTCATTGCACCCATTTGTAAATGCTTTTTTAAGGTGAATGGTATCTTGGTAAGCTGTTATCATAATAATAGGAGTAGTGTCATTATACTCTCGTAACTCTTTAATAAGTTCAAGTCCAGTAATACCTGGAACATTAGAGTCTAAAATTAGCAGGTCAAATTTCTCTTCTTCAACGCTCTCTAAAGCTGAATCCCCATCATAAACAGGAGTGACATTGTAATGTAAAGAGAGATGTTTGGTTAAAATTTTTGAGAGTAGTGGGTCATCTTCTAGCAGTAGTATTTTCATGAGATATGCTCCAAGTTTACTTATTAGGTTTCTTGCATTACTCTATATTTTGAATATATTATTTATAGGATTATGTAAGAAGTCTATTATACTTTTTATCTGTTTAGAGATTGTTATGGCTATTGCAGTCTCTCTTTAGTTACTACTTTAAATAAAAAAATTACACTTTATAAACTATAATTTTATGATATAATACATTATATATCATAAAAAGGAGAGTTGTGCTAACTAAAAATAAACTTTTTGAGATACTACTAGATTGGAACTATTGGAATAGAGAATTTCCTAAAACTATAGCAAGAAAAAGTTATGAAAAAGATATAGAACGATTAAGTCAAATAGATGAAGTACTTGTGATTAAAGGGGTTCGACGTTGTGGTAAATCTACCTTACTTATTAATGAGATGAAACGACTTGTGGCTTCTGGTGTGGCAAAAGAGCAACTTCTTTTTGTAAATTTTGAAGATGTTCGGCTTATTGGTTATTTGGGTGTTGAGCTTTTAGGACTTATTAAAGATACCTATATGGAGTTTGTTAATCCGTCAGCTAAACCCTATATCTTTTTAGATGAAGTGCAAAATATTGAGCATTGGGAGAAGTGGGTCAATACGGAGTATGAACTAAAAAAATCACATATTTATGTGACAGGTTCTAACTCTTCAATGTTAAGTAGCGAGATAGGTACAGCTTTAAGTGGTCGTTATATCTCTGTAGATGTTTACCCTTTGAGTTTTAAAGAGTTTTTGTTGTTTAAAGATGTAGAGATAAAAAATAGAATGGAGTTGATTAGCCAAAAGCACTTGCTCCATCGTGAATTTAGAGTATTTATTAATGATGGAGGATTTCCTAAAAGCATAGAGTACTATTCTGATAAGAGTATGCAAAAAGAGTTAATAGAGGGTTATTTTAACTCTATACTTCTCAAAGATATTGTGGCACGTTTTAAACTCAAAAATTTCAAAATTTTAGAAGATTTATCAGCTTTTTTACTCTCTAATACAGCAACCTATCATACTATTAACAAGCTCAAAAACTCTTTTTCTATCTCTTATGATATGGCTAGAGATTATATGGAGTATTTGGAAAAAGCCTATATGATTTTAGCGATTAATAAGTTTGATTATTCACTTAAAAAGCAACAAGCTAATGCTAGAAAATACTACTCTATAGATTTAGGATTATCTAATCTACTTAGAGTTCCTAGTGTTAAAACAAAAGGGCAAGATTTGGAAACTGTTGTTTTATTGGAGTTGTTACGGCGAGGCTATAAGGTTTACTATTATAAAACAAAGGGTGATTTAGAGTGTGACTTTGTGGTTGAGAAAGATAGGGAGATTGTTGAACTAATACAGGTCACTGTGAGTTTAAGAGATGAGAAAACACGAAAAAGAGAGTTAGCCCCTTTTACTAAAGTAATTAATGAGCTAAATCTAAAAAATGTGAAGTTGACTGTTTTATGTGAAGATACTTCAGAGCTGTTAAATGGTGGGGTTGAAGTGACTAATGTTTTAGAGTGGTTGACATTAGATTTATAAAAGCTTCTACTTCTTCATCTAAATACCACCACTTCTCAAAAACAGCATCATAATATGGTTTGGTAACCTCATTGAAGCTCTCTTTATCTTCAAAAAGATTCACACACCAATCAAAATCAATCTTATGGTTTTTTAAGGCTTCTATGCTTAAAAGGGTGTCGTTGATACAGCCAAGTTTAGATGGGGTTACCAAAAGGGTTGAGCCATTTAACTCTTTGGCTAAATCTATCATCTTGTAATTTTTGGTAATAGGAACCATAAGACCTCCAGCTCCTTCTACTATGAGAAGGTCACATAGTTTTGATAGCTCTTCTATTTTATCTTTTATTTTATCTATAGATATAGTCGCTTTAGTATCAGCACAAAAAGGAGCAGCAGGAAGTTTAAAGGTGTAGGCTGTAATATCTTTTGGAGTTAATATCTTAAAGTTACTATTATATTTCTGAACAGTTTCAAGAAGTAGTTTTGCATCTTCTGGTTGATTGATTACACCTGTCTCTATCGGTTTACAAACACCAACTGAAATTCCAGCTTTAGAGAAGCTCTCAATAAGTTTTATCGTGGTATAACTCTTTCCAATATTAGTATTTGTTGCTGTGACAAAAATGGTTTTCATCTTTTAACTCCAAGTTTTGATGAAAGTGTAACATACTAATTTCAAAAGATGTCTGTTTAAAAATAAATTTTTTTATAAAAAAAATTTTTAATTTTGAAAAAAATAAGCTATACTATAGAGTAATTCTATAAATTACAGAGGATGGAACATTGGCAAAAATAGAAGAAGAAGTAGAGTCGATATTAGCTATAGATGAGCCTACTAAATATAGGGTACTTTTACATAATGATGACTACACAACAATGGATTTTGTGGTTGATATCTTAATGGGTATTTTTCATAAAAGTTTGGTTCAAGCTGAAGCTATTATGATTGAGATTCATAAAACAGGAAAAGGGACTTGTGGTATTTTTACCTATGAAATTGCAGAGACAAAGGTACATCAGGTTAGAGAGTTGGCAAAAAATAGTGGATTTCCACTATTAGCCACAATGGAAGAGGTATAGTTAGATAAACATTTTTAAAAGGAGAAAAAATGATAAGTATAGAATTAAACAACATTTTTAGGGAGTCAGTGAAGTTTGCAAAAGAGAGCAGACATGAATATCTAACGCTAGAGCATATCTTTTTATCTATTTTAAAAAGTAAAAAAGGAGAGGAGATATTGTCACTTATTGGTGCCAATGTTGAGGAGATGAAAGAGTTAACTCTGAACTATATAGAGAGTAATAATCCTGTTATGGAAGAGCTTGAAGATGGACAAGAGCATAACCCATATGAGACAGTAACACTTTCAAATGTGATGAACGATATGGTAAGTCACATCAACTCTTCTGGTCGTACAGAGGCAAAAATAGGTGACTTACTAGCTTCTATATTTACTCAAGAGAAATCATACGCTTATGCTGTGTTGACGCATGAGGGTGTAACTAGATTAGATATATTGGAGGTTATATCTCATACTGATTTAAATGATACAACAGAGGCATTAGATGAGCATGAAGATGAAGATGAACACCCAAATTTATCTGCATATACCATTGAGCTTGTAGCTGTTGCAAAGAGTGGGAAGATTGACCCTGTTGTTGGACGGCAAGAGGAGATTGACCGTGTGATGCAGACACTCTGTAGAAGAAAGAAAAACAATCCTCTTTTGGTTGGTGAACCAGGGGTTGGTAAAACAGCCATTGCTGAAGGGTTAGCACTTAAGGTAGCAGAAGATGATGTTCCAGATGTTTTAAAAGGGAGTAAGATATTTGGGTTAGACTTAGGTGCAATGATTTCAGGTACAAAATATAGAGGTGACTTTGAGAAGCGTCTTAAAGGTGTATTGAGTGAAATTAAAACCATAGATAAAGCGATTATTTTTATAGATGAGATTCATACCCTTGTAGGAGCAGGTTCAACAAGTGGTGGAAGTATGGACGCAGCAAACCTCTTAAAACCAGCTCTTGCACGAGGAGAGTTGAAGTGTATTGGGGCAACTACTTATGCAGAGTTTAGAAACCACTTAGACAAAGACAAAGCTCTCTCTCGTCGTTTTTCTAAAATAGATATTGATGAGCCTTCAACTGCTGATACTTTAGTGATTTTACAAGGAATTAAGAGTAAATATGAAGCCTATCATAAAATCTCCTTTTCAGATGAGGCATTACAATCTGCTGTTGATTTGAGTGTCAAGTATCTACATGATCGTTTTTTACCAGATAAAGCGATGGATATTATAGATGAGGTAGGGGCTCATTTTATGTTGCAAGGTAGAGAGAACGTTACCGTAGTAAGTAGTGACATAGAGGCATCGGTAGCTAGAATGTTGAAGTTACCATCAACTGTTGTCTCGTCAGATGATGTTTCAAAACTTAAAGATATGGCAAAAGAGATTAAGTCTAAAATTATTGGTCAAGATAGTGCTGTAGATGCTGTAGTCCATGCTATTAAACGCTCTTATGCAGGGCTTAATCAAGAGAATTCACCTATTGGTTCGTTCCTATTTGTTGGACCTACTGGGGTTGGTAAGACAGCACTTAGTCAAGAGTTAGCAGATAGCATGAGTATTCACTTTGAACGTCTTGATATGAGTGAGTATATGGAGAAACATTCACTTAGTCGTCTTATTGGAGCACCTCCAGGGTATGTTGGGTATGAGCAGGGTGGACTATTGACTGAAATGGTTAAGAAAAATCCACATATGGTTCTTCTTCTTGATGAGGTTGAGAAGGCTCATCCAGATATTATGAATATTCTACTCCAAGTAATGGACGGTGCAAAATTGACCGACAACAATGGAATGGTAAGTGATTTTAAAAATGTTGTTCTAATTATGACCTCAAATCTTGGAACTAAAGAGGCAAATGTAATGGGCTTTAACAAGGATACTAGTGCAAAAACTGATAATGCATTAAAAGATTTCTTCTCTCCAGAGTTTAGAAATCGTCTAAGTGCAGTTGTTGAGTTTAAACATCTCTCTCTTGAAGTGATTGAGAAGATTGTAGAGCGTGAAATTGTTAAACTTAATGAGCAGATGGCAAGTAAAGATATTACTATTAAACTTGGTAAAAAAGCTCGTCGATATATTGCTAAAGAGGGTTACTCTGATATCTATGGTGCAAGAGAGATTGGTCGTGTGATTGACAATGAGATTAAAGAGGCACTTACCGATGAGATTCTCTTTGGTAAACTTAAAAATGGAGGTTCTGTAAAAGTAACCTACAAAGAGGAGAAGTTAGATTTTGTTTTCAATTTATGATGACAACTTTATACTTCCCCAACTTCGTTCTGCACATATCTTCCCCTCTGCTAGAGGGGCAAGTGAAGAGGGGTTAGTCGCCTATGGTGGTGATTTAAATCCCAATCGTATCTTAAAAGCTTACCGTGAAGGTATTTTCCCATGGTATAGTGAAGATGACCCCATTCTTTGGTGGTCTCCCAATCCTCGTTTGGTTCTATTTCCTAAAGATTTTAAAACAAGTAAATCATTTCGTCGTATCTTACGCAACAAAGGCTTTGAAGTAAAATTTGACCATGCATTTGAAGAGGTTATTACTTATTGTAGCACTGTTCCACGAGAGGGGCAAGAGGGTACTTGGCTTACAAAAGAGATGAAGGAGGCATATATTGAGTTGCATCGCATGGGATTTGCACACTCAATAGAGACCTATTTTGAGGGAGAGTTGGTAGGGGGTCTTTATGGTATAGCAATGGGTAGAGGTTTTTTTGGCGAATCTATGTTCTCATTAATGTCTGATGCTTCTAAAGTTTCTCTCTTTGCATTAAGTGATATTTGTGTGAAAAAAAGTTATGATTTTATCGACTGTCAAGTAGAGACACCTCACCTTCTAAAATGGGGGGCGAAACTGATAGATAGAGACGATTTTTTAGATGCATTAGATGCAACATTAACAAGAGAGACTGACTTTGGTTCGTGGAGAGATTGGAGTTGGAAGTATAAAGAGATTTAGGAGTAAATAGTAATGGTAAATAGAGATATTAACTTCTCATTGTGGTTAGATTTTATAGAGAGAGATTATCTGAAAAATGAATTTTCAGCATTAATTGAAAAAGGGATAGTAAATGGTGCAACATCAAACCCTGCTATTTTTGCAAATGCCATTACTACATCTCCTGCCTATAAAGAGCAGTTGATTTCATTGGAAGGTAAGAGTGCTAAAGAGAAGTATGAAGCGTTAGCTATTGAAGATATTCGAACTGCTGCACAGATGCTTAGACCTCTTTACAATGCAGGTAATGATGGATATATCTCTATTGAGGTTGACCCATTTTTATGTAACGATACAAAAGGAACTATAGAGGAGGGGAAACGTCTCTTTAAAGAGATTGGCGAACCAAATGTTATGATTAAAGTTCCTGCTACTGTTGCTGGATATGAAGCGATGACAGCACTTATGGCAGATGGAATATCTGTAAATGCAACACTTGTCTTCTCTCCGAAACAAGCAATTCAATGTTTTAAAGCAATGACAAAAGGTATTCAAAAAGGTGAAACTTATGGAGCATGTAGAGTAGAAGGTGTTATCTCTATTTTTGTAAGCCGTTTTGATCGTATGTTAGATGATGAACTTGAAGCTGTAGGGATTGACCCAGCAAAAACAGGTATCTATAATGCTGCTAAAATTTACAATATGATAGAGGGGAATAGTATTCCCAATATTAGAGCTCTATTTGCAAGTACAGGTGTAAAAGGGGATAGTTTAGCTCCAAACTACTATATTAAAGAGCTTATGGCTTCTCACTCTGTAAATACAGCTCCTTTAGCAACCATTGAAGCTCAACTTAAAACAGACGATACTAAAGAGCTTTTACCTATTGAAAATAGTGTTATCAATGGATATTTTATGAATTTAGAAGATAATGGGTTCAATATGGATAAGATTTATAAACAACTCCTAGATGAAGGGCTTGTTGCTTTTGAAGAGTCATTTAAAGATATGTTAGAGCAGATTAAGTAGCTAAAATAAGATTGGAAACGGCGTAGGTCGGTTTCTCCTATGCCGACGTAAATAGGTATAGATAAAAACCATAATAAAACAAATAAACATTCACATATAAATAATTTGTCGGGATGAGGACAACCCGACCTACAGGCTTACAAATATGCCAAACTCAATAAGACCACCAATAATACAGGTGGGGTAATTATCAATCCAAATTTACTATATTGCCAAAACCCAATTTTCACTCCCTTTTGTGCTAAGACGTGTAACCAAAGTAGGGTGGCTAAACTTCCAAATGGTGTCATTTTGGGTCCTAAGTTACAACCTATGATGTTTGCATAGGCTAGAGCTTCGTTGCCAATATTCTGTAGTGATATATCCATAATCATAACAGTAGGCATATTGTTCATAATGGCTGAAAGTATAGCTGAAATAAATCCTGTACCTACAATGGCAATGGTATCTCCTCTTGTGTTTAAATCTTCTAAAACAAGGGTTAGGTAGTCGGTAAGTCCTGCATTTTTAAGTCCATAGACCACAATGTAAAGCCCAATACTAAACCAAACTACTTGCCAAGGGGCATTTTTGATGATGGCTTTTGCATCGACTGTTTTTAGATAACTAGAAATTGCTAAAAAGAGTACACCCCCACCTAGAGCAAATAGGCTAACAGGTAAGTTAAAGTAGTCTCCTATGAAGTATCCTCCAATAAGTAGGGCTAAAAATAGCCAAGAGAAGTTAAAGAGGGTTTTGCTTTTTAGTACTTCTGCTTCATCTTTTAGTAGAGATATATCGATGTTTTGAGGAATATCTTTTCTAAGGATAAGCCATAATACGCCAATGGAGACAATTACAGAGACCACAAAAGGAGTAATCATCATCGATAAATACTCTGCGAAACCAATATTAAAGTAGTTTGCTGTGACAATGTTAGTAAGATTTGAGAATACAAAAGGCAAAGATGCTGAATCGCTAATAAATCCACCTGCTAGTAAAAAAGCTAAAATGGTTTTGATATTGAGCTTTAAAATACGCATTTTAGCTAAGAGAATAGGGGTTAAGATGAGGGCTGCTCCATCGTTGGCAAATAGTGCAGAGACAAATGCCCCTAAGAGTAGGGCATATACAAACATAAGATGACCATTGCCATGTGAAAGTTTTGCCATTTTGATAGCACACCACTCAAAGAAACCTATCTCGTCTAGTACCATTGAGAGGATAATAATACCAATAAATGCTAAAGTAGCGTCCCAAACAATAGATGTAACTACTCCAACATCTTCAAAAGAGACAACCCCTAAAAGTAGGGCAATAACAGCACCAATAACAGCTGTAGTTCCAATTTGTAACCCTTTGGGTTGCCAAATTACAAAAATGAGAGTGACCAAAAAAAGCAGACTAGCGAGTAACATTACATTCCTTTTTTAGAGTAGGGAGTTCTAAGCCAAGATAGCTTATCTCTTCTAAGATAGATTGTCTAAACTTATCAAGTGGGGTGCGTATGGCATAAAAAGCCCAACGACCACGCCGTTCAACTTTTAAAAAACCTGCCTCTTTTAAGATTTTTAAATGGCGAGATATGCGTGATTGTATCATATTAAAACTCTTCTCAATATCACAAACACATACCTCCTCATTGTGGTCAATAAAGTGTAAAATCTTTAGACGGGTTTCATCATTTAATGCCCCAATGGTTTTGAGAAAAATATCCATTTTAAGGGTTTAAAACTTTAGATTTTGCCAATGCTTTTTCTATCTCCTCTTTAGAGATATCACCAGAGAGTTTAAGCTCTACATCTCCATCTTTACCCTCTACTTCCATATTGGTAATCTTCTTTTTAGTGGCATCACTCATACATTCACATGCCCCTGTGGAACAGTTTTGAACCATTTTTATAATCTGCTCTTTTGCAACAACACCTGTAAAATTAATATTAACCCCTTGGGTGGTTTTAAATACATTTTTGTTCATACTCATCGATAACTCCTCTTTAATTTTTGTTAATAGTATTTTATCTATCTCTTGGTAAGTTTTTTCAAACTCTTCATACTCTTTTCCATCTGGGTCTTCAAACCCTATATGGATAACTTTGGTTGCTCCATTAAAGGTAGGGCAACTCTCTTTTGCATTATCACATACGGTAACAACTAAATCAAAGTGAATATCTTTAACTTTATTTATCTCTTTTGAGTGGTAATCCTCTCTCCATGCTTGATGTGTCTCTAATACTTTTTTAGCATTTGGATTGACTTTTCCACTAGGATTTACTCCTGAACTATAGGCTTGAATACCTTGTAGTTTTTTATTGATAAGTGCTTCAGCAATAATACTTCTACAAGAGTTTCCTGTACATAATATAAGAACTTTTTTACTCATTTGATAAGCTTTCGTATTAAATTTTTAAGAGTATAGCTTATTATAGTTTAATATATCAAGATATATTGATATATTTTAAAAAAAAGAGAAGAGGAGACTCTTATCTCATTCTCTCCTCATTTTGCTAAATCAACTAAAATTTATATTAACCTGAGTTTGATGGAATACTATAGTATTCCTCTTAATTCATCTCTAAAATTTGTAAACATCTCTCAACCCCCTATCCTCAATCTCAACTTCACTATCAACTATCTTCATCCCAATCTTTTCTAAAATCTTTTTAGAGCCAATATTATTTGGATGTGCAGTTGCAAAAGCCATTTTCCCTAAATCTAAAATAAAATCAAGCTGAGCCTTTGCAATCTCTGTTGCATACCCAAAACCCCAATATTTCCTACCCAAAACATACCCAAGCTCTAAACCATTAAACCCTTTAAATTCAAATTCACAAACACCACCATAACCAATAATCTCTTGATTTGTCTTTAAAACCAAAACTTCAAACTCTTGCAACTCTAAAAAATATTTTACATAAAACCCTTTTGCTACACTTTTAGAAAACTTCTTACCCACATACTCCATAACTTCAGCATCACTAAAACATACCTCATAAAGCCTCTCAAAATGCTTCAATTTTGGTTTTATTAACTCTAATCTTTGACTGCTAATAATATTCATCTAAAACCCTTTATTTTACATTATATTATCATAA
>JALSQJ010000048.1 GCA_026985495.1 Campylobacteraceae bacterium | reverse complement strand
TGTTCCGAATTAGCTCAGCGGTAGAGTAGGTGACTGTTAATCACTTGGTCGCTGGTTCGAATCCAGCATTCGGAGCCACTCAAATATTGTTTATTTTCTCTTTCAAAATTGTTCCGGATTAGCTCAGTGGTAGAGTAGATGACTGTTAATCATTTGGTCGCTGGTTCGAATCCAGCATCCGGAGCCACTTTAATCTTTTATATCTTATTTAAATATCAAGAGAGCCTAAGCCCCTCTTAATCTATATGTAATACTGAATATACTTCACTATCTATTCCATCTCGTCCTTTTAAGAAATCTAGCTCTAAAATAAAACAAGCTTCAACACAATTTGCACCTACTTTGTCAATAAGTGATACGGCTGCTTTTGCTGTTCCACCTGTGGCGATGAGGTCATCTATGAGTAGTACACGTGAGTTCTCTTTTGGAAAGGCATCAATATGAACTTCTACTTCATCAAAACCATACTCTAAACTATACTTTTCAGCTACAGTAGTGTAAGGAAGTTTCCCTTTTTTTCTTACAGGAACAAATCCAACTCCTAGTCTGTCAGCTAAGATAGAACCAAAAATAAACCCACGTGCATCAATACCAGCTATATAATCTAAATTGTAAGATTTGTAACGCTCCTCTAGGTGATTCATAAGTATTTTTAGTGCTTTTGGATTGTTTAATAGGGTAGTGATGTCTTTAAAAATAATCCCCTCTTTTGGAAAATTTGGAATATCTCTAATGCTATCTTCTAAAACTCTTTTATCTTCTAAAGTTAATGTTGCCACTGTAAACCTTTTAAATTTTATTTTTTAACAGTATAACAAAAGTCAACCAATATTAAGAGCATTTGGGTAAAATTGCGTCTTAAAACAGAGGTCACAAAATATGGCAAAAAAAAGAGTACTTGTAAAGTTTTCTGGTGAAGCGTTAGCTGGTGAAAATGGGTATGGAATAGACACTCAAATTTTACACTTTATCTCAAAAGAGATAAAGCTTTTAATAGACAACGATATTGAGGTTGCCGTAGTGATTGGTGGTGGAAATATCATTCGTGGTGTTTCAGCTGCTGCAGATGGTATTATCAAAAGAACCTCTGGTGATTACATGGGTATGTTGGCTACTTGTATTAATGGTATTGCAATTCAAGAGGCATTTGAACACGCTGGGTTAGATGCTCGTCTTCTTTCGGCTATTGATATGCAAGAGATTGGTGAGTCATTTATTGTTCGTCGTGCAAAAAGACACCTAGAAAAAGGTCGTGTTGTTGTTTTTGCAGGTGGTACAGGTAACCCTTACTTTACAACCGATACCGCAGGAACACTTAGAGCCTCTGAAATTGAAGCAGATTTTATTATTAAAGCGACAAAAGTAGATGGTGTTTACACTAAAGACCCACATAAGTTTGATGATGCTGTAAAATTACCTACTTTAACGTATGATGAAGCATTAGCCGATGATATAAAGGTAATGGACGACACCTCTATTGCTTTGGCAAAAGAGAATATGTTGCCAATTATTGTCTGTAATATGTTTGAAAAAGGTAACTTACTTGCTATTTTAGAGGGTGACAGAACTCTATGTTCTGTGGTAAAATAATAGAAATTAATAGAAGGATTAAAATGAAAATTGAAAAATTAACAGCTAGAGCTTTAGAGAGAGTTGACTTTGATAGATATCTGTTAGCCACAGCTGTTGGGAAAAGAGCTAATGAGATTGCAAATGGTTCTGCTCCACTAGTTGCTATGGATCCAAAAGTTGATAAATTTACCGATATTGCTCTAGTAGAGATTGCAGAAGGTAAAATATTTATACATAACGAGGAGTAACCTCTTGGAGGCTTTATTAAGCAAAATAGAGAATATTACTACTACAGAAGAGGCTGAAAAACTTCTTCTTGCTTACCACCCTACACAATCACCACTTTTTAACAAAGCATTGACCTTAGCAAAAGAGGCACATGTTCATCAGAAGCGTAAGAGTGGAGAACCATACATTATTCATCCTATTCTTGTTGCAACTATTACAGCATTAGTCTCTGATGATGAGTCGATGATTATTGCAGCACTTCTTCATGATGTGGTTGAAGATACTGACTATGTGATTGAAGAGATAGAAGCAATATTTGGTAGTGATGTAGCACACATGGTTGAGGGGCTTACCAAGATAGAATATATACGTGAAGAGGAGTTAATTCCCTCTACTTCAAACAAAAAACTTATCTCTTCTGCCTTGACTTTTAGAAAGATGTTACTCTCTTCCATAAAAGATGTACGTGTATTGGTTGTAAAACTGTGTGATAGGCTACATAATATGACTACACTCAATGCACTACCTATTGAAAAACAGCAACGTATTGCAGAAGAGACAATGGTGGTTTATGCTCCTATTGCTCACCGACTTGGAATCTCTAAACTTAAAAACCATTTAGAGGATTTAAGCTTTTCTTATATCTATCCAGATGCGTATGCAAAGATAGAGAGTTATATTGAGAAAAATCGTCAAAATCTACAGCTAAAATTAAATATATTTGTCACCAATATTAATAAATTAATGAAAGAAGAGGGATTTGAAGAGGGTGATTTTGAGGTCTTTGGACGCGTTAAGCACCTCTACTCAATGTACCAGAAGATGCAACGAAAAGGGATTGGAATTGATGAGATTTTAGACCTAATAGCCATTAGAATTTTGGTAAAAGAGGATATAGATTGTTATAGAGTTTTAGGAGCATTGCATCTAAAATATAAACCTATTATCTCTCGTTTTAAAGACTATATTACTATACCAAAAGAGAATGGTTATAGCACCATACATACAACCCTATTTAATGATGATGGAATAGTAGAGGCTCAAATTCGTACTTTTGAGATGCATAAAACTGCTGAGTTTGGAATTGCAGCACATTGGCGTTATAAAGATGGACGACAACAAAAAAATAGAGTAAATTTAGAGTGGTTAGAGTCTTTACAGTATCAAAATGATTCAGTTGAGGAGTTCTACTCTTTAGCAAAAGGAGATCTCTTCTCAGACGATATCTCTGTCTTTTCTCCTGCAGGAGATTACTATACTTTGCCTCGTGATTCTGTAGCTCTTGATTTTGCTTATGCTATTCATTCAGAAGTGGGTGACAAAGCTGTTTCAGCATTGGTAAATAAGCGTAAAGCATCACTCTTAACCACATTAAAAAATGGTGATATTGTTAGAATATTGACTGATGAAAATGCAAAAGTCCACTGCTCTTGGTACGACACAGTTATGACCTCTAAAGCTAAAGATGGCATACGGTCAGCTTGTAATGCAAAAATAAGAGAGTGTAATGAATTAGCAGAGATTAATATTCAGAACTATTTAGCATTAAGTTCAGATAAGCCAAAAGAGTTTTTAGAGGAGCATTTTAAAGTTATCTCAAATCAAGAGTTAAGCAAAATAGAGTTTGATTACTGTTGTCACCCTAAAATGGGAGATGAGATAGTAGGTTTTGTAGAAGAGGATAGTAGTATAACGATTCATCATAAGCTCTGTCAAGAGGCATATAAGTTAATGAAAGCTAAAAAACCAATGGTCTTTGTAACTTGGGCAGATGAGAAGTCGGCACGGTATCAGCTTATAATCTCTTTACAAAACCGTAAAGGTATATTGGCTGAACTGTTAAATAAATTGGCAAATTTAGATTTAAATGTTTTAAGTATTGAGTTAGGTATAAAGAGTTCAGAGAGTGCAGAGTTCTGTAAATTAGAGGTAGAGACTAAAGAGCAGAATGCTAAACGATTAGAAGAGAAATTGAGTAAAAAGTTCAAATTGATTGAGATAATCTCTTTGAATGATGCTTATAGTAAAAAATAGATATGGAGATGTTGGTATGTCAAATATAAAAATAGCATTAGATGAGATTAGAAGGGGAACTGCTGAAATTATTGATATGGAGCGTATTGAAAAGCTTATAACAAGATTTTATGAAACAGGTGAAACCTACACAGTTAAAGCAGGATTTGACCCAACAGGAGCAGACCTTCATGTAGGACATACTGTTTTAATGCAGAAGTTAAAGGTATTTCAAAATCATGGTGCTAGAGTCCAACTTTTAGTTGGGGATTTTACAGCAACTATTGGAGACCCAACAGGAAAGAGTGAGACAAGAAAAATTCTTGACCGTGATACAATCATGAAAAATGCTCAAACCTATCAAGACCAAGTATTTATTATATTAGATAGAGAAAAAACTGATATTGTCTTTAACTCAACATGGCTAGAGGCTTTGGGTGCAACTGGTATGGTTGCATTAACCACTACTTTTAATGTT
>JALSQJ010000047.1 GCA_026985495.1 Campylobacteraceae bacterium | reverse complement strand
TCTTAAACTAGCTTCAATACCATCAGCAGAGGCATTATTCCTAAAGATAACAGCAATATCATTAATAGGGGTATAACTCTGTTTTATATTTTTTGCAATTTTTTGATATTGGTCAAAAAGTTCATTGTGAATTAGTAGTTTTGGAGGTTGGTTTTTCCCTTTTCGTGTTACTACTAATTTTTTGGGATAGATTCGTTCATTTTTTTCAATTACACGGTTTGCAAGAGATAAAATACTGCCCGATGACCTATAGTTTTTGTCAAGAGTAAAGATTGTTGCTTGAGTGTAGCGTTCTGAAAAGGTTGCAATGTTTTTAATATTTGCACCATTAAAAGCGTAGATACTCTGGTCATAGTCACCTACACAAAATAGAGAGGGAGGAGTCATAGCATCAATTAATGCACTCTGTAGAGTATTTGTATCTTGATATTCATCAACAAGTACCTCAACAAGGTCTCGACCATGTTCCATAAGGTGAGATTTCATCTTTAGTAGGAGGTCATTGAATGATACAAAACCATACTTATTTTTGGTCTCTTCAAAATCATCTATAATGTTCATATATATATCTATTAGAGGTCGATGGTCAGAGTATTTTTCTAAAAACCAGACATCAAACCCATCTAAAGAGGCATTTTGATAGAGTGAATACTGTTCGTAAAGATAGGTTGCCGAGAATGGTTCTATCTCTAAATTTAGACGTTTAAGTTGTCGTTTTTCATAAACCGAACGAAAAAGTGTTTTAAGCTCTGCAGGTTGTTTTAGTGAGATATTTGCATTTAGCTCTTTGAGCCATCGGTAACTTACGGCATGAAAAGTTCCAGACTCAATTTTGTTAACTATGCGTGGTGGGTAGTAACGACCAACACGAGCCAACATCTCACCAGCTGCTTTATTGGTAAAAGTAAGTAGAAGAATTTTGGAGGGGTCGTACCCATTTTCTAAAAGATGGGCTATACGCCCAACAATGGTAGATGTTTTTCCTGTCCCAGCAGAAGCAATAATTAAATTGTTTCCCATGGGAGCAGTGGCAGCACTTAGCTGCTCCTGATTAAGCGTACTAAGTGGCATATAGACCTTATTGACCGAGAATATAGTAAGTTGGTTTATTTCCGACTTTTTGAGTCTCAACTTTGTATTTTTTTGACCAGTGTTCTATTAGTTTATTAAATTCACTCTGAATCTCTTTAGATGTCTCTTCACTACCTTTAATTTTAAATAGATCTTTTGAGTTAGATAGAGCAACAACACCTTTGAGATGAGCCAACTCATCGTGTAGAGCTAAAATATGTTTTGAGAACTTTTCAAAACCTTTTGTATTTTCAATGGTTCGTTTTACCTGCTCAACAGCTTGTGTTGATGAAGAGTAGCCAAGTTGAGTTAAAAGTGCTTCTGGAGATAAGTCAATTTGCATTTAGTTCCTTTATTTATTTGTTTATCTATTTCGTCTGAATTAGTATATAACTTTAGCAGAAAAATAGTTAGTGATTAATGAAGTTTTGAAAGTAGTTGTTGGTAATAATCTGACAGATACTCTATACTTAACCTATTTTCGATAAAATTATGAGACTTAATTAAAATGGATATATAATATGGACTATTTACAAATAACTGGAGGAACTAAACTTAGTGGTTCCATTAAAATTTCTGGTGCTAAAAATTCAGCTTTAGCTATTCTTGCAGCGACTATTCTTTCAGATAAACCTGTAAAACTTACCAATCTTCCCAATGTTGTTGATATACGAACACTTTTAAAATTGTTAAATATGTTAGGTGCTACAGTAGAGCATGATAACACTATAGCTGATATTGATAATGGAACTATAAACTCTACTAGAGCAGTCTATGAGATTGTCTCTCAAATGAGAGCTTCTATTTTAGTTCTAGGTCCTCTTTTGGCTCGTTTTGGTGAGTGTGAAGTTAGTCTTCCTGGTGGGTGTGCTATTGGTCAGCGTCCTATTGATTTACACTTAAAAGCTATGGAGGCGATGGGGGCAACCATTGAGGTAAAAGGTGGTTACGTTAGAGCAGAGGCACCAAATGGTCTGCAAGGGGCAAAGATTGTTTTTGATAAAATTACTGTAGGTGGTACAGAAAATACTCTTATGGCAGCAGCATTAGCTTATGGAACAACAACCATTGTAAATGCAGCAAAAGAGCCAGAGATTGTGCAACTTTGTGAGATGTTGGCAGATGCAGGGGTTAAAATAGAGGGTATAGGTAGTTCTGAGATTACTATTGAGGGTACAGGGCAAAAACCGTTAACTTTTAAAGAGGTAGAGATTATTCCAGACCGTATTGAGGCTGGTACTTACCTCTGTGCAGCAGCCATTACCAACTCAACTATTACTTTAGAGAAAGTAAATGCAACACACATTGAAGCCTCTATAGATAAATTAGAAGCAATGGGGTGTAGTTTTAAGATAGATGGTACAAACATCACTATTAATGGAACTAATAGACTTAACCCTATAACTCTTGTAACTACAGAGTACCCTGGTTTTCCAACCGATATGCAGGCACAGTTTATGGCAGTTGCAACCATGGCAATTGGTGAGTCTGTTATTGAGGAGCGTCTTTTTGAGAACCGTTTTATGCATGTTAGTGAACTTAACCGTTTGGGTGCAGATATTTGGCTAAAAGGTTCAGTAGCAGCTGTTAGACCTGTAGCACAACTTCATGGAGCTGATGTTATGGCAACCGATTTACGAGCAAGTTCAGCGTTAGTATTGGCAGGATTAGTTGCACAAGGGGTAACTAATGTGCATCGAATTTACCATTTAGATAGAGGGTATGACAATTTAGAGGGAAAACTCTCTAGCCTTGGTGCAAAGATTGAGCGTTTGAGTGAGTAGCCAAATTTGGCTACTTTTAATGCTCTTCTACTCTCCATGGTAACCCTTGAGTCATTAACTCCTCCATAAATGGGTCAGGGTCAAACTCTTCCATATTGAATACACCTTTACCACTCCATTTACCCTCTAACATCAATTTTGCACCAATCATAGCAGGAACACCAGTTGTGTAGCTAACTCCTTGGCTCATTACCTCTTCATAACACTTCTCATGGTCACTTACTTGGTAAATATAGATAGTTCTCTCTTTGCCATCTTTTAGCCCCTTAGCATAAATACCAATATTGGTTTTACCTTTTGTTCGCTCTCCTAATGAAGCTGGGTCAGGAAGTAGGGTAGATAAAAACTCCATAGGTACTATTTTCATACCCTTGTGTTCTACCTCTTTAATACCTAACATTCCTACATTTTTTAAACACTTCATGTGAGTAAGGTAGCTCTCTCCAAAGGTCATAAAGAAACGAATTCGTTTAAGACCCTTAATGTGTTTGACCAAAGACTCCATCTCTTCATGATAGAGAAGGTAGCTATCTCTCTCTCCAATCTCTGGGTAATCCCAAACTTGCATAATCTCCATTGGTTCAGTCTCTATCCACTCTCCATTTTGCCAATATCGACCTTTTGCTGAAACTTCACGAAGGTTTATCTCGGGATTAAAGTTGGTTGCAAAGGGGTATCCATGGTCTCCTGCATTACAGTCTAGTATGTCAATGGTATGAATCTCATCAAAGTAGTGTTTTTGAGCATAGGCACAAAAAACATTGGTGACACCTGGGTCAAAACCACTACCTAAAAGCCCCATTATTTCAGATTTTTTAAATGACTCATCTCTAGCCCACTGCTCTTTATACTCAAACTTAGCACTATCTGGGTGTTCATAGTTGGCTGTATCTAGGTAGTCAACACCACACTCAATAGATGCGTCCATAATGGTTAAATCTTGATATGGAAGAGCTACATTTATAACAATATTTGGTTTTACTCTATTTATTAGTTCAACAAGTTCATTAACCGAGTCGGCATCTACTTTTTCTGTTTTAATAGCTATATTGGTTTTTTTAAGAACATTTTTTGCAATAGCATCACACTTGCTAAGGGTTCGACTAGCAAGAGTAATCTCTCCAAAAGTATCTATATTCATAGCACATTTAAAAGATACAACATTTCCAACACCACCAGCACCTATGATTAGGGTTCTTTTTGACATGAGGGGTCTCCTAATTTTTAGGAGAATTATAACTATTTAACCTGAGTTCGATGGAATACACTTTGGGCAATAATATGAATTGCCATACCATAGGAGGTTGAGTTGTTGTATTTTGTAAGGACTCTAAAGTTCTTACCACCCATCCAAATATCGTCATGGTCACTATTTCTAGTTTTTAACAGATAGGCTCTTTTTTCATTAAAAGGCTCTAATGGTTTAATCCCTTTTTTTCGTAAATAGGCGACAGAGTAGGTCTTTTTGTGGCTACATTTTAGTTTTGTAAATCGTTTACCATTAAAGTTAGTAGGAACAGCT
>JALSQJ010000046.1 GCA_026985495.1 Campylobacteraceae bacterium | reverse complement strand
TAGGCAATACCCCTTTAGTAAAACTAAACCAACTCTCTGAACGTTCAGGAGCTACTATTTTAGGAAAATGTGAATTTATGAATCCTACCTCATCAGTCAAAGATAGGATTGCAATGAATATGATAAATCAAGCCCTTGCATCTGGAGTTATTGATGAAAACTCTACTATTATTGAACCTACTTCAGGAAATACAGGGATAGGTTTAGCTGCTATCTGTGCTGCCAAGTCACTAAAACTTATTTTAACCATGCCTGAGTCTATGAGCATTGAGCGTCGTAAACTTCTTACCCATTTAGGTGCAAAAATTGTTCTAACATCTGCAGCAAAAGGTATGGACGGAGCCATCTCAAAAGCAGAAGAGTTAGCAAAAGAGATAGATGGTTATGTTTTGCAACAGTTTAACAACCCCAGTAATCCAGAGATGCATAAAAAAACAACGGCTATTGAGATTTTAAATGATACAAAAAACCAATTAGACTACTTTGTAGCAGCTGTTGGAACAGGGGGTACATTAACAGGAACTACCAAAACCCTTAAAAAGACTCTTCCTAATCTAAAAGCTGTTGCAGTTGAACCAACAAACTCTGCTGTTCTCTCTGGTGGTTCGGCTGGTCCACATAAAATTCAAGGAATTGGAGCAGGTTTTATACCTAAAATATTAGATGAGACTATCTATGATGAGGTAGTACCAATCTCTGATGAAAAAGCAATTGAGTACGCACAACAAGTGGCACTACAAGAGGGGCTATTAGTAGGAATCTCCTCAGGGGCAAATATTGCAGCAACATTTGAGATTGCCTCAAGAGCAGAAAATGCAGGTAAAACATTTGTTACTGTACTCTGTGATACAGCTGAACGTTATCTATCTACCGACCTATTTTAAATGGTGAAAAAGCTCTTTGAGACCATCAAAGTAGAAGATGGTCAACTCCTTAATATTAAGTGGCACAATAGACGTTTTAACAGAAGTAGGTTAGCACTTTTTAATATAGAAGAGGAGATAGACCTTAAAGAGCATATAAACCATATACCACAAAATGGACTCTACCGATGTAGAGTTCTCTACTCTAAAGAGATAGAGTCTGTTCTCTTCTTTGCCTATACCCCTAAAAAATTCACCTCTTTTAAAATTTTAAAAAGCTCTATTAGTTACAACTATAAATTTGATGACCGTTCAGAAATTAATGCCCTAAAAGAGAAAAGCTTTGATGAGATTATTATTGAAAAAGAGGGGCTATTGACCGATACCTCTATTGCTAACATCGCTTTTTTTGATGGGAATAGATGGATAACACCTAAAAAACCTCTTCTTAATGGAACAACTAGAGAAAGATTGCTCCATGAAGGTTTTCTTACATTAAAAAATATTAAAAAAGAGCATATTAAAAACTATTCACACTTTGCTTTAATGAACGCTATGATAGGATTTCAAATACAAAAGTCTGTAACCATAAGATAATAAGGGAAAATATAAAATGTCTTTAGAAAGTTTGGAAACTCCAAAATACAAAGAGCTTATGAAAGAGCATATTTTAGCAACCATTGAGTATCTTTTTGATGCGAACCAAGAGTTTGGTGTAGCCTGTGAAATTTCGGCTGTTAAATTCTCTCCAGATTTATCAACAGAACTAAAAGAGTCATTTCCTAATATAACACTTTTTATGTTGGCAAACTACTCATTTGAAAGTGCAAGTGTTGATTTACATACCCTCTCTTTTGAAGCTGGATTTGGTGCTGAAAATATTGGAGCTTTGGTTACTATACCTCTTATTGCAATAAAGCAACTTTTTGTTTCAGAGTATCCAATACTAATTAATATCGTTTCAACAGATGAGGATATAGAAAAAGAGAAGCAAGAAGAGGTTGACTCCATGTCTGCACTGCTTAACAATCCTGAGAATGCTAAGCTTTTAAAAAATAAAAAATAGGAATATAAAGCTTTAACACTTCCCTGAAATAATATAGTTAACTACACTATCAATAAATACATTATTTTTATTCTCTTTGGTGTAAACTATGTAAAATTTACGACGCATTGTGTATCCATAAATTCTAGCCTCATACAACTCTCCACGTGCTACCTCTTCTGCAATAGCATGTTTAGAGATAACCGAAACGGTTGGCATAGCATCATCTCTTTTAGCTCGTTTTACACTCTGTAATGCTGCTGTTGTATTACTCACTTCAGAGAGTACATTAAAACTTTTACATGAGACACCTAACTCTCCAAAAACTTCAGAGATAAGCTGTCTGGTATGAGACCCCTCTTCTCTACAAATCCATTTAAAGTCATAAAGCTCTTCTGTATTTAGAGTTTTAGGAAGTGGAGAGTTTGAGAAGATAACCAACTCATCATCAAACCACTCTCTATGAATTAATCCATCATCAAAAATTGGAGACTCTATTAAACCTACATCAAATTTACGCTCTTTAAGACCCTCAATAATCTTATCGCTAACATCAATACTAAGAGTAACATCATTTCCTATACTCTCACTAACTGAGTTTAAACATTCACCTGGAATTACATACGACCCAATAGTATATGAAGCTGCCAATCTAAAGGTCATCTCTTTTTTAATAATTTTTAAAATATCTTTTTCTAAATTTATAATTGACTTCTCTAATTGGGTAACTACTTTATAGAGTTCATCACCTTCAGGGGTTAATTTAATTCCATTTTTCTTTCTATCTATAATCTTAGCTTCCAAATAGTTCTCAATATATTTTATCTGTTGTGTTACTGCAGGTTGTGAAATACCCAACTTAGCAGAAGCTTTTGAGAAACTACGCTCTCTAGCTACTGTAAGAAAAGTCTCCATCTTAACAAAATCTTTTAACATATTATACGCCCTTATGTAATTTATTAAAATTATTATATCAGATTATATTTAAAAGTCATATAAGTTATTCAAATATTTCTACTTATTTATAAAAAATATTTATTTTTCAATATAAATCATCAAAAATACTTATATGCTGTTTTAAACCTGAGTTCGACGGAATATCATAGCCACAAAAGTCTAAAAATAGGTAAGGTTTTCAAAATTAAATTTGTAGGACTAGCCGTAGCTAATTCAAGAATTTTATTTAGGAAAGATTGCCTATTTTTAGGCTTCCCTTCAGGTTTTAACTAAAAAAGTGTTATAATAAATTAAAAAGTTATAAAATGCAAGAAGTTATTAAAGCCCTAAATGAGGCACAACAAGAAGCCGTACAACATATTGATGGACCACTACTCATATTAGCTGGAGCTGGTTCAGGTAAAACTAAAACCTTAACAACAAGATTAGCATATCTTATTGGAGAAGTGGGAATTGACCCTTTAAACACCCTTACTCTAACCTTTACAAACAAAGCTGCAGCAGAGATGAGACAGAGAGCTTCTAAGTTAATTAGTAGTCACACTAATGCTATTCCACTACTCTGTACATTCCATAAATTCGGGCTTTTATTCCTAAAATTCAATATTGAAAAACTTGGACGAAAAAACAATTTTGTCATTATAGACTCTGACGATAGAAAACGTATTTTAAAACGAATTGCCAAAGAGCATAGTATCGATTTAAATATTGCATTTATAGGTTCTGAAATATCTAAGTATAAGAATACATTATTGAGTGCTGATGAGATTTTGAAAAAAGCAGAACTCCCTGACTATCGAAAAATTGCCACTATCTATAAAGATTATGAAAAAGAGATAACCGAAAATAATCTAGTAGATTTTGATGACCTTCTTATGCTTACCTATCAAATTTTAGCCAAAGATGAAGTGTTACGAAAAGAGACAAGTAACCGTTATAAATATATTATGGTCGATGAGTATCAAGATACCAATGAGTTACAATTTAAGCTTTTAGAGCTTTTAGCTTCTGAACACAACAATCTATGTGTTGTAGGAGATGATGACCAGAGTATTTATGGTTGGAGGGGTGCTAATATTCGTAACATTTTAGACTTTTCACAACAATTCAAAAATGCAAAAACTATTAAATTGGAGACAAACTACCGTTCCACTAGCCCTATTTTAAAGGCTGCAAATGAGCTTATTGAACACAACTCACAAAGAATTGGTAAAAAACTAACCTCTCACAAAGGAGATGGAGAGAAAGTAAAACTACTTCACGCTTTAGATGAGTCACTAGAGGCAAGAGGTATTGCAAGAGAAGTTAAAGAGCTACTCAACAGAGGAGTATCTTCTGATGAGATAGCTGTTTTATACCGAATTAATGCTCTCTCTCGTTCACTTGAAGAGGGCTTTACCAAAGAGGGGTTACCCTTTAAGCTCTTAGGAGGTATGCGTTTCTACGATAGAGCTGAAATAAAAGATATAATTTCATACTTTAGACTCTTTGCAAACCCAAATGATGACTTCTCCTTAGAGCGTATCATCAACAAACCCAAACGAGCCATTGGAAAAGTGACTCTTGA
>JALSQJ010000045.1 GCA_026985495.1 Campylobacteraceae bacterium | reverse complement strand
GTTTTAGACCATTTAAGTTTAGAGATTAAAGCAGGAGAGAAAGTTGCTATTGTAGGAGAGACAGGGAGTGGAAAGAGTACATTGGCTCAAATTCTTATTGGTCTTTACCCTATTAGTGAGGGGAAGATTTTTTATAATGAAGTTGAGATAGAAGAGATAGGCTATTACAAAGTTCGTGAATATGTTGGTTTTGTTCTACAGTCTCCATTGATGTTTAACAATACTTTACGATTTAACTTGACACTAGGTAAAGAGTATAGCCAAGAGCGTATTTATGAGGCATTGAGAGTGGCACAACTTTACAACTTTGTCAATGGACTAGAGAGAAAACTTGACACCATTGTGGGTAAAAATGGAACTAAGCTTTCAGGTGGTCAAAAACAACGACTCTCTATAGCTAGAGTTCTACTTGATAATCCAAAAGTAATTATTTTTGATGAATCTACTTCATCACTTGATATTGATACTGAAGAGAGACTTTTGGAGGCTTTAGAGCCTTATATTAAAAATAAAACAGTTATTACTATTGCTCATAGAGCAAAAAGTATCGAAAGAGCAGAGAGGGTGATTGATTTGAATATGCTATAATGTTGATTATTTTTGAAAAAGGATTGATTGATGATTGATAAAAAAATATGGATAGTGGGAACATTAAATATAGCAATAATGTTTACTGCATGTACCACTAATGAGCCTAAACCTAAGAAGATGACTCCTCAAGAGATAAAATATGAACAGGTAATAAAGAAAACTATAGATGATTGTAAAGAGCAGGGAGTTGAATTAGACAATAAGAGAACCTCTGATTTTGTACATAAGTTTCCTAAAAAAGAGATAGATGAGATTGTAAAAGTGACCAATAAACTACCTAAAAAGAATTGTCTCTTTTTTAAAGATGAGATATCAGTAGAGAAAGAGGAGAAAGCTAAAGAGGTTGTTACTAAAGCAATAGATGAGTGTAAAGCATTTGGTATTGAGTTGAATGAAGAGGCATTAACTAAACGAGCAATGAAGATACCTCTTTTTGTTATTAAAAAAATGTTGGCAGCTAATGGTAGCACTACTGAACAAGAGTGTAATGTAATGAGAGATAAATTTAAATAGATAGGAGAGTTAAAAGAATGAATAGAAAACAGATATATAACCCTAATTCTAATGAAAAGACATCTGATAGAAAAATTTTTGGTGGTGACCCTACAGGAATTTTTGAGCTTAATGATATTAAGTATCAGTGGGCATATAACCTTTGGGAGGTAATGTTAAATAATACATGGTTTCCAAAAGAGGTTGATATGACTCAAGATGTAGGAGACTATAAACGATTAACCGATGCAGAAAAGGCAGCCTATGATAAGGTGTTGGCACAGTTGATTTTTATGGACTCTTTACAGACAAATAACTTGATTGACAATGTAAATCCATTTATTACATCTCCTGAAATAAATCTTATTTTGGTTAGACAAGCATTTGAAGAGGCTCTTCATGCACAATCATATGCTGTAATGGTTGATACAATTTCACAAAACTCCGATGAGATTTATCAGCTTTGGAGAAATGATATGATGCTTAAAACCAAGAATGATGCTATTGCAAAGGTCTATCAGCAGTTGAGTGATGACCCTTCTGATGTAAACATTGTAAAAGCGATGTTTGCTAATCAGATTTTAGAGGGTATCTACTTCTACTCTGGATTTACTTATCTCTACACCTTAGCTCGTGCAGGAAAGATGTTGGGTTCAGCACAGATGATTCGTTTTATTCAGAGAGATGAGGTAACTCACTTAGTCCTTTTTCAAAATATGATTCGTACTGTAAAGAGAGAAAACCCAGAGTTTTTTACTAAAGAGTTTAATGATGAAATCTATGCAATGTTTAGAGAAGCTGTTGAGCTTGAATCAAATTGGGGTAAATATATTACTCAGGGGCAAATTTTAGGGCTAACTAATGAGATTATTGAGCAGTATATTAAATTTTTAGCCGATGAGAGACTAAATGCTGTTGGTATGGAGAAACTCTATAATGTAGAACACCCAATTAAATGGGTAGATAGTTTCTCTAAGTTTAATGACCAAAAGACAAACTTCTTTGAGGGGAATGTAACTAACTATTCAAAAGGTAGCTTAGATTTTGATGACTTTTAAACATACCTCCTCTTCTGGCAACTTTCTAGTTGCCACTTTTCAGACCAAAACCTTATCTACCTATGCTCAAAATCTTGACTATTTAATAGATTACATAACAGACTCTAACGCAGATTTAATTGTAGCTCCAGAGTTAGCATTGACCAATTTTGATTATGAAAACTTTGAGAGAGTAGCACTATTTTATGAGATAGCAATTAAAAGACTTTTAGAGGTAGTAGGCTCTAAAATTTTAGTTTTGAGTTTAACAGTTAAAGAGAATAATGACTTTTTCAATAGAGCAGTAGTGTTAAATAGAGGCAAAATTGTATATAGCCAAGATAAATATAAACTCTTTAAACTTGGAGATGAACAACACTATTTTAAAGCAGGTCAAAAAGATAAAATTACTACTTTTGAGATTGATGGGGTGAAGTATGCTCTTTTGATATGTTTTGAGTTGCGTTTTAAAGAGCTTTGGAATCAGATTGAGGGGGCAGATATTGTGGTTATTCCTGCACGTTGGGGTAAGCCTCGCAAAGAGCATTTAGAGGTACTCTCTCGTGCTTTAGCTATAATGAATCAAACATTTGTAGTTGTCTCAAACTCTGCTGATGAAGATATGGCTTCCTCTTCAGCTATTATCTCTCCATGGGGAGATATTTTTGCAGATGATAAGTTAGAGGTTATTGAGCAGAAGATAGAGCTAAAAGATGTGAAACGAATTCGTCGTTTGATTGTTATGGATTGATTATCAATACTGATTTTTAGACTTTATAACATCTATATCTTGTAGCTCTACTTTTGATTCTTGAACAATGTGTTGAGCATACTCTTTTGCTTTTTGATACTGTTGCGTTGCAAAGTAGAGTTGAGCAATACTCTTATAGTTGTTTTGAGTAACTTCATGCTCTTCACCAAAGATTTTTTTATTTATCTCAAGGGCTTTTTTATGATACTCTATAGCTTTTTGACTATCTCCTTGAATCTCTTTTAAAACAGCTAGATTGGTATATGATATAGCTACATCTATCTTCTCTTTTTGTATAATATTTTTTTTAATAGCAATAGTATTTTCTGTTAAATTTATGGCTCTATCTGTATCACCCATTACTGCATAAAGTGTACCTAAATTATTGTAGCTTTCTGCTGTAGAGCTACTGTTTTTGCCCAATAGATGTTCTCTAATTTGTAATGCTTTGGTTAAGTAGTGTAGAGCTTTGTTGTACTCTCTTCTTTTTTTATAAATTAATCCAATGTTATTGTATGAAGTGGCTGTACTTAAGCTGTTGATACCTAAAGCTTTCTCTTTTATTGCTACTGACTGAAGATAGTAGTTTAATGCATTTTGGTAATCACCTCTACGGTAGGCATCAACCCCCTTATTGTTTAAGATATTTGCAGAGCGAAGCTCTTTAGAGGTAGTAATATGTTTTTTATTGGGCATATAGGTTCCAAGAGAGCTACATGCACTAAAGAGGAGAAGTGTTGTAATAAGAGTAGTAATTTTTTTCATCAAAGATAATCCTATGGTTTTTTACAGATGATAATTATACACTAGCAATTTGAAAGTAGATATTTAGTTCTAAACAGATGTTTATATATATTATTTTTTATTAATTAAAATGGTTTAAATCTATATATTAAATCTACTATAGAGAATAACTTCTTAGTAAATAACATTATTTAATCACATTTTAGATAAAATCTTTCGAAATTATTAAGGTAAGTGGTGATTTGTGTTGACAGAAAATGTGAGACAGGTGTTGATGGTTGAAGAGATAGAGAGACATTTTAATCTCTATCCCCATGTTAAAGAGGCATTTTTAGAGATTAACCGTGAGCTGTTTGTACCTAAAGGTTTTGGTCAAATGGCATTTAAATTAGATGCTTTACCAATGCAACAGAATCAATGGATATCTTCACCTCTTACAGTTGCAAAAATGACACAATACTTAGAGTTAAATGGTGTTGATTCTGTTTTGGAGGTAGGTTGTGGTAGTGGATATCAAGCTGCAATTCTTTCAAAACTATGTCGTCGAGTTTTTACTATTGAGCGAATAGATTCACTTCTTAAAGAGGCAAAAGAGCGTTTTCGTATAGAAAAAATCAATAATATCTTTACCCGTTTTGATGATGGACAGCGTGGTTGGAAAGAGTATGCACCTTTTGAGAGAATACTCTTCTCTGCAACAGCAAAACATGTACCTAAAGTTCTTTTTGAACAGTTAGCAGATGGAGGGCTTCTTTTAGCTCCAATTGAGCAAGATGGACTACAAATTATTACTCGTTATTATAAAAAAAGAGGAAAAATTAGTTC
>JALSQJ010000044.1 GCA_026985495.1 Campylobacteraceae bacterium | reverse complement strand
AAGTTAAAGTAAACTATAGTGATGGAACATCTGAACTCTTTGACCGTGCTATATATGCTATTGGAGGAACTACACCAAAAGAGTTTTTAAAAGCTTGTGGTATAACTCTTGATAGCAAAGGAGAGCCAATCTTTAATGAGAATTATGAAACCAAAAGAGAAGGATTATATATATCAGGAGATATAGCATTTGCTTCTGGTGGTAGTATTGCAATTGCTCTAAATCATGGTTATCGTATAATTACAGATATTTTATCAAAAATAAAATCATAAAAAAGGATACCTATTTTAGTTCATATCTGTTGTGCTGTTGATAGCCACTATTTTTTACAAAAGTTACAAATTGAGTACCCTAACGAAACACTAATAGGGTACTTTTATGACCCAAATATTCACCCCTATTCAGAGTATAGACTCCGTCTTTTAGATGTAAAACGCTCCTGTAAAATGTTGGGTATAGAGCTAATAGAGGGAGAGTATGACACTGAAAATTGGTTGAAGGCTGTTCATGGATTTGAAAAAGAGCCTGAAAAGGGTGCTAGGTGTGCAATCTGTTTTGATAGACGTTTTGAAATTACAGCAAAATATGCATCAAAAATTGGTGAAAAAAAATTTACATCTACCCTACTTACTAGTCCTAAAAAGTCACTTAAACAACTTAAACATGCTGGTGATGCTTTAGCTAAAAAATTCAATATTGAATTTGTAGCTCCTGACTACCGAAAAGCCTCTGGAACACAAGAGCAGAACATATTAGCCAAACAAGATGCACTCTACCGACAAGACTATTGTGGGTGTCTATTTGGACTTACCATGCAACGAGAGCAACAAAAAAAAATTGCAGATGAACTCTTTAGCCCTATTTCACAACAGATACAACCAGAGTCTATTGAAGCACGAATTGAACTTTATGAGAAAAGATGGGCGTATGAAGATAGAGGTATTGAGTATAAAATTGTTAAAGAGCGTTTTTTAAATTGGCGACAAACTCATGGACTCTTACGAATTAAAAAAGAGACTATTCCTGCTCATTTCTTACCTCTATCGACTCTAAAAAGTGAATATACTAGAGGTAAAATAGATGTTCAAGTTGGTGAGCTATACTACATGAATAGAGATGAAGTTAAATTTATAACATTAAATTATTATAATAGCTTAATCAATAAAAATTACAAGAGTATCTATGAACTTATCTATAACTCTCCAACATTTGAAGAAGAGCTTAAAATTAGAAAGCAATTAATTAATAGTAGTTATGATTTATCTACTATAGTAGTTGTCCAACATATTCCAACACAAAAAGTTGAACTTATCTATAAAAGCTATATTTATGAAGATGTTAAAGAGGTTCTGTTAAAAATCTCTTAATATTTTAGTTATTTTTAGATAAAATATTTTAAATATTTATATAAAGGCTTAAACAATGCTATATGACGTTGTTCAAATACAAAAAATCTTACCACATAGGTACCCTTTTTTACTACTTGACCGTGTAACTAAACTCGAAAAGGGAGTTAGCATTGAAGGCTACAAAAACGTATCTATCTCTGAACCTGTTTTTCAAGGACACTTTCCTGACCACCCTATCTACCCTGGTGTTATGATTATTGAAGGTATGGCACAAGCTGGTGGAGTTCTTGCTTTCCAAAGCTCTAGTGAAGAGGAGCAAAATGCAGCTGAAAATAAAGTCGTTTACTTTATGAGTATTGATAAAGCGAAATTTCGCTCTCCTGTTACCCCTGGAGATCAACTTGTTTATAGATTAAAAGTGATAAAACATAGAGGTGCAATTTGGCAACTAGATGCAAAAGCTTATGTAGATGAAAAACTAGTTGCACAAGCAGAACTAAAAGCAATGATAGTTGATAAATAGATTTTAATATTTTTAAAAAAGGAGTATCGTGTCAAATATACACACGACAGCACTCATTGATGATGGTGCAAAAATTGGAAACAATGTTACAATTGGTCCATTTGTAACCATCTCATCAGAGACAACAATTGGTGACAACACTACTGTTGATGCTTATGCTGTTATTGCAGGTAAGACTACCATTGGAAAAGGGAATCATATCTTCTCTCATGCTGTAGTTGGCTCAATTCCTCAAGATTTAAAATTTAAGGGCGAAGAGGTTGAACTAATCATAGGAGATAACAACAAAATTCGCGAATTTACACTCATAAACCCAGGTACAGAAGGTGGTGGAGGTGTTACTAAAATTGGTAATAACAATCTACTTATGGGTTATGTACATTTAGGTCATGATGTTATAATGGGGAACAACTGCATTTTAGCAAATGGTGCAACCTTAGCAGGACATGTTATATTAGGTAACAATGTTGTAATTGGTGGTCTTACACCTGTTCATCAATTTGTTAAAATTGGTGACTTTGCAATGATTGCAGGGGCATCTGCATTGAGCCAAGATATTCCTCCTTTCTGTTTAGCAGAAGGGAACAGAGCAACACTACGAGGTCTTAACCTTACAGGGCTACGACGTAATCTTGAAAGAGATGAAATCAATGCACTTAAATCAGCTTATAAAGAGCTATTTGAGAGTGGTGATGCACTTCAAGAGTCGGCAGAAAAACTGTTAAATAGAACAGTTTCTAAAAATGTAAAAAAATTAGTAGAGTTTATCATCGTATCAAAACGTGGTATTCCATTTATAAGGAAAAATAATAATGGCTAGAAAAGAGTGTAGTTTTTGTAACACAAGAGAAAAAGAGAATAATCCATTTATAGCAGGTAATAACGCTTATATCTGCTCTAACTGTGTCACATCTGCGTTTAAAATCCTTTTTGGAGAAGAGGAGAGTAGTAGTGAACAAGTTGAGAATCAGACACTATTGATTCCAAAAGAGATTCATAGAATGTTAAACGACTATGTGATTGGTCAAGATGAAGCTAAAAAGACATTGGCAGTTGCTGTATATAACCACTATAAAAGAATCTTCAAGCATACACAAGATAATGACACAAGTATTGAAAAATCTAATATTTTACTTATTGGACCAACAGGTTCAGGTAAGACACTGTTAGCACAAACTATTGCTAGATTTTTAGATGTTCCTATTGCTATTTCAGATGCTACAAACTTAACTGAAGCTGGTTATGTAGGTGAAGATGTAGAGAATATTTTAACTAAATTACTTCAAGCAGCTGGTGACGATGTGCAAAAAGCAGAACGTGGAATTATCTTTATTGATGAGATGGATAAGATTGCACGTATGGGTGAAAATCGTTCAATTACAAGAGATGTTTCAGGAGAAGGTGTACAACAGGCACTTCTTAAAATTATAGAGGGTTCAGTTGTAAACATTCCACCAAAAGGTGGACGAAAACACCCTAACCAAGATTTTCTACAAATTGACACCTCAAATATACTCTTTATTTGTGGTGGTGCATTTGATGGGGTTGAAGAGATTATCCAAAGAAGACTTGGAGCAAACCAACTTGGTTTCGGACAGACCAAACGAAGTAGCAAAGATAACGAAAAGGTTATGCATTTAATTGAATCTGATGACTTAGTTCAGTTTGGAATTATTCCAGAGCTTATTGGTCGGCTACATGTTACAGCAACACTTGAGCCAATTACACTAGAGGATATGATTAGAATTTTAGTTGAACCTAAAAATTCAATCATTAAACAGTATCAAAAACTTTTTGAGATTGATAATGCTCTCTTAATATTTGAAGAGAGTGCATTAAAAGCCGTAGCTCAAAAAGCAATTAAGAGAAAGACTGGAGCAAGAGGACTACGTTCTATTATGGAAGAGGCACTATTAGATATAATGTATGAACTTCCTGAACTTGCAGGATACGATGTTATTATTACAGAAGATGTCATTAATGATGGGGTAAAACCTCTCTATATTAAAAATTCAAAAACAGCATAAGGGAGTAAAAAGTATGTTCAAAAAACTTTTAGGAGTATTTTCAAACGATTTAGCAATAGATTTAGGAACAGCAAATACATTAGTATTGGTAAAAGGTAGAGGAATTGCAATTAATGAACCCTCTGTAGTAGCCATTCAATATGATAAGCGTGGTAGAGAGAACATCTTAGCAGTTGGTCAAGAGGCAAAAGATATGGTGGGTAAAACACCAGGAAATATTAAAGCAATTCGTCCAATGAGAGATGGTGTTATTGCTGATTTCAATGTTACTGAGATGATGATTCGCTACTTTATTGAGAAGGTACACAATAGAAAAGGGTTATTCTCTCCAAGAATAATTATCTGTGTTCCATTTGGACTAACACAAGTTGAGAGAAAAGCTGTAAAAGAGTCAGCAATGAGTGCTGGAGCTAGAGAAGTTCACCTTATTGAAGAGCCAATGGCAGCTGCTATTGGTGCAGGTATTCCTGTAAAAGACCCAAATGGTAACTTGGTTGTTGACATTGGTGGCGGTACGACTGAAATTGGAGTTATATCTCTTGGTGGTTTAG
>JALSQJ010000043.1 GCA_026985495.1 Campylobacteraceae bacterium | reverse complement strand
TAAAGGGACTATGGTTAAATCACATGTACCCGTTCTTAAGTTTTCAGGTACTCACTATTTAGGTTTTGTAAACTCTTCTCCAGATGAGGGAGACTCAACAAATAAGTTTGAGACAAGAAGAAACTACTTACAAGTAAAAGCTTATTTTAAAGAGAATCCAAAAGATTACGCAAGAATTACACTGGATACTCATGATACAAAAGATGGTGAGTCAAATGTAAGACTTAAATATGCTTACCTCTATTTAGATAATGTTCTTCCAAATACAGGTGTTGAGTTTGGTCAAGCACACAGACCTTGGATTGATTATGAAGAGCATAATGGTTGGAACTACCGTTCAATCTCTAAAGTTTTTGTGGAAGCAAAACATGGTACAGACATTACTAACTCGGCAGATAGAGGTATTAACTTTAAGACAAAAACGCCATACTTCTCAAGTGAGTTGGGTCTTTTCAATGGAGAGGGTTACCATAATGAAGAGGATGGTAAAGGTTTAAGTGGAGAGTGGAGACTTACAGGTATATTTTAGGTACGGGTAAACAAAAAGCTAAAAAATCTCTAAAATATGCAAATGTATCTTTCTTTGGTCAACAAAACAAAGAAAGTAATAAACATGGAAATGAAGATTTAAACTGGATGGGTGTTCATGCTGTTTACAATCAACCAGAGTTTTTGGTATCGGCACAATATATTGATGTAGCTGATGGAATTGATAGCAAAAGAGGAAAAGGTTACTCTGTAAATGGTGAGTATCGTGTAACTGATAAATACAATCTTATTGCTAGATATGACAACTTTAAACAAGATATTGATTCAAAAGAGAGAAAAAGAAGTCTTGTAGGTGTAGCATATGAGTACAACAAAAATGTAGAGTTTATTGCCAACTACCTCAAAGAGGGTGGAGATGCTTTAGATAGCACCAAAACAAGAGATGCTGTTATGCTAACAGCTGCTGTTGAGTGGTAATATCTCCATCTATTAGTGAAGAGCAACACTCTAAAATGCTCAACTTAAACCTTTAAGCTAGACAAAATACCATAGCCACAAAAGAGCTATTTTGTCTAATCTCTTAAATCTGCTATACTTTCTCATATTAAAACCAAAAATGTAAATAGTTTAACTGTTAACCTAAAAAAAGCTGGATTCTAAAACAAATGAAACGAGAAGATGAACTTAAAAAACTTGGTGCTAACACTACCGAGTACAACTACAACTATGACCCTACTCTGCTAGAGACCTTTGAGAATGCTCACCCCGAAAATGACTACTGGGTTACTCTAAATGCCGATGAGTTTAGTTCACTCTGCCCAATTACCAACCAGCCTGACTTTGGAACTCTAATTATAAACTATATTCCAAATATTAAAATGGTTGAGAGTAAATCACTTAAACTATACCTCTTTAGCTTTTTAAACAATGGAGAGTTTCATGAAGATGTAGTTAATAAAATTGGAAAGGATTTAGTAGCACTAATGCAACCAAAATATCTTGAGATTATAGGACTCTTCTACCCAAGAGGAAATATTAGTATTCACCCAAGTTTTTTCTATGCAAACCAAGATGAGGACTATCAACAGATTAAAAAACATCGGTTTATGAACCACAATCTAAACCCAAAAAGGGTAGGATAATGAGATTAGAAAAGGTAACAGTTAAAGAGGGAACAAAAGTAGAGTTTAGCTCCTCAGAACTTCTATTTTTAGCTCACAGCAGACAACCCTACCGAGGTACACTATATATTCAATTTAAAAGCGTTGGAGAGAGTTTCAACCTATTAGATTTAAAAAGATACATCACCTCTTTACGCTCTAAAACTCTCTATGCAGAAGATATAGCTTATGAGATTTTTAAGACTATAGATAGCTCCATAAAAAGTAAAGATTTAGGTGTAGTTGTCGATTTAACAGCCAGAGGAGGCATTCAGCAACGCCTCTCTTTTGGGTTTGAATTTGAGGTGACTCCTAAAAATAGATTTTTTCAGGTAGGGTAATTTAAAAACTCCCACCAATTAATAGCCGAACTTGATTTGGGTCAATTACATCTTGGTTATGCACCCACTCAATGCTTAGAGGTATAGTATATTTATGAAAAAATAGTAAATCTAACTCTACACCTGCTCTTGTCTCATTGTAACTCTTACCAAAAGTAGAGGTAAAATCTATCTCATAGTATCTCTGTTTAGCGTAAAGGCTCTCTCTCTGTAACGAAAGAGGAAAAGAGTAGAGATAGAGTGAACCATCAAGGACTTTTGCTAATGATATCTCTGCCATCTTTACCTCTTTGGCATAGGTTCTAAAGGTAAAACTTGGAACATTAACTGTTGCTTTATCTGACTGCAAATTAGTAAAAGTGTTATCAAGTTCAATCCCTTTTTCATCAAAAAAATTAACAATATCACTCCTCATATACGTTCCCATTAGACCTACATAACTCTGCCAAGGTAGGTCATGCTTATACTCATAAGTTCCTCCATACATTCGGTTATCTCTATCTTCACTAGCAAAAATAGATAAGCTATTTTGTGAATTTTTATACTTACTAATCCCATACTGCTTACTATTCTCAACATCTAAAGAGAGAGTTAATGGCTCTCGATAGATATTGTTGTAAGGTTTTGTGTAGGCTAATGTAGTAGAACTATTCCAATATCCACTCTCAACTAATGGAAAGCGAAGATAGGCTTCATACCCCTCATCTCGCTTATCACTATTATTGTAGTTCTCATTTTTAAAGATACTATAGTAGGCTCCACCAAACTCCATATAGAACGCACTATTGTCATAGGTAGCACCAATAATATCTCGTTTTTTATTATGTGACCCAATCAAAGTAACTTGGTTCTGCCATAGAGGGTCAATAAGATTGGCATAGGCATCAACTCCAAAACCATCATAACTACTATAGGAGAAAAAAGGTGACCAAGAGCTATACTCTAACTGAGTTAATGAGTTGTAGGATTTAGACTCTAATCTATCGCTACTACTTATACCAAAGGCTTTAGAGCTTAGTCTGTTGTTAACTTCAACTGAGACTACTTTTTGAGTATAAGGGTTAGCTAAAGTTGAACTCAATGAGACTATTTTATACTCATACCCATCTGCTACAATAGTCGCAACAACTGCCTCTTTTTCATCTAAAAGCTTTAAGTCAATAATATTATCTGCAAGAGTTACTCGTGTAGTAACTCCATTAAGTACCTTGTAAACAGTTGAACCATGTTCACTTGTAGAGACAAAATAGATAGCTCCATCGCTATCTACATCTACTACAAAGCCATAGTGTCCCTCATAAGATACAATAGGAGTTCTGTTTTTAAAAAGTGTTCGCTTTTCACCCTCTTGTTTAAAGTAGTAAACATCACTCTTATCAACATGAACTGATGAGTATGTTTTAGTATAGAACTCTCCATCAATATAGAGCTGAGGCAACTCAATAGAGCTAGGAACATCAAAATAGACCTCTTTCCCATTTTGAAGATACCCTTGAATGGCTTTAGAAACTGAACCCTCCTTTAGTAATCCAGCATCATCAAAAAGACCCATCTCTATCTTTAGAGGGGAAGTTTTAGCAAAACTTTGTGTATAGAATTGATTCTCTCTCTTAAAAACCTCTCCAACTCTATAACTATTTGAACTCAAACTCAACTCTTTAGTTTTACGATTGAGCCTTAAAAGTTTAGGAGCTGATTTTCTATCTCCAATTAGAGTATAGACCTCCATACCATCTCTATTTAGAGGAACAAAAAATTGACTCTTAGCAATCGCCTCACCTTGAACCTCTTTAGATTTAGAATGTCTCTCTTTTACCTCATCTACAAACTCGGCTAAAAGAGTCTCAAAACTCTCTCCAAACTGCTCTTTAAATACCATATTTGTAAAAAATGGAAAAGGTTGTTTAGAGTACTGCTTAAAGTAGCCATTTACCCTATTAATACCATACTTTTTAACTAAAAACTGCTGAAAAAACCCACCAACAAGGTAGAACTTCTCACCATACGGAAACTCTAATGTATCGTTATACATCAACTGTGGCGTAATTTTATTTGCCTTAGCTAAGGCTACCACCTCTGCCAATGCATACCCTGAAAAGAGTCGCCCTCCATTGCCATAACGCGACTCATTAACAACAGCATTTCCCTCTAAAATAAAAGAGCTCTCCATAATATTTGGTATAGGAAAAATAGGAAGAAGTGCTAAAAAAGTAATGGGGCTATTTCCGAAAATTTTGTGACCTGTTTTAGAGAGAACATTCTCTTTTGGATTAAGTTGAAAGTTATGTGCTGTCTCATGAATAAGTAGTGTCTTTAACCATGAAGAGAAGCAGAAGTAGTCAATATAACTCGCCCCTGCACCATAAAATAGTTGTGAGTTAAAAGGAATTTGGGTTGAAAAACCATTTGCTATTTGATTGTTTTGTGTTGCAAGTCCAACTCTAAGTTTATCATCTAGTTTAAAGCCAAACTCCTTTTCATATTGA
>JALSQJ010000042.1 GCA_026985495.1 Campylobacteraceae bacterium | reverse complement strand
TGCTCATATTTAGTAGCTGTTCGGCTTGATTATAGTCTAAAGTTTTCAAAAGCTGATAGAGTTTTGCTCTGTTTCCTTTTTTCCAATCTCGCAAAGTTCGTTCAGGAACATTTAGAAGTTCTTGCATTTGTTGTTGGGTCATGGGGACTCCTTCTTCTTGATTATAGGCGAATATCGCCGTTTTGTTAAGAAATTTAAAAACAGAGGGTAAAAACTACCATGATTTTAATCTTTCTATTAACCCCAAAACGCTACCAATAAGAAATACAGGAAGCATCATAAATCTCCAATTCTATTTCCTCGTTCTCATCCGTCCTCGGTGCATATAAGAGTCAAATATACACTCTTACGCAGGAGCGATGGGAGCGAAAACTTATCACTTTTACATCTTGAGCTAGGCAACCATAACGTGATAAAACTAGACAATTTATAAATTCTTATGTATTTAATATTTTAAATAATTGACACAGATTTTTTATAGTCCCAAAGAAAAAGATATTAGAATTTTACCCAGCTTTTTTTTATTAAAATATCTTTTGCTATTTCTATTTGTTTTTGAGAAAATTGTTTTTTTCTATCATTCCAATTATAAATACTAGATACAATCTTCTCTGTATCAGTAGTCTTTTCTTGCTTCATAGTCCAATGTACCGTAGATAACAATTCTAATCCAAATGATGTCTCAAAACCACTAACTAAATCTATAACTTTTTGAAAATTATCATTTGTACTATCTTTTCCATTTAAAAATTTAGTTGAGTCGACTACTGCACCAGGAATTAATTTTATTTGTTTATCAGGAGCATCTCCACCGTCCACATAGCCACTTATAAAGTGTCCCTCAATTACATTTAATACATGTCGTAAGTTTTGAGCATAAGGACCATAATGAGCTTTTTCAAATTTTAATCGTAAAGGCTCTCCTGCTTCCTGCATAAAATAAACTAATTTATGTACTTCAAGTAAAGATATAAATGGAGATAGCATACCTGCTAAATACTTATCTATAAGTCCAACTAATGATGCTCTACCAGCTGTCATCTTTGGTACTTCCTTTGAAATATTTTTAACTATGCTTTTTTCTTCTAGTGGTTGATATATTATGATATTTATATCTTTCATATTAGTAAAAGTATTTTCAATTTTATTTTTAACAATACTCCAATTCAAACCACCTAATCCACTACCTAATGGGGGAATAGCTATAGACTTAATGTTGTATTTTTCTATCACATTTATTAAGTCTATCAAGCCATTATCTATATCTTCTATTTTACTCTTTCCTTTCCAATGCCTTTTTGTTGGAAAATTAATGATATATTTTGGATTTGTTAATTGTTGTGTTTGTGTTATAAACATCCTACCTGGTTGAACTTCTTCACTTTTACAAGCTTTAGAATAAATCTTAAAATTATCAGGAAATCTATTTTTATATTGCAGAGCCAATCCTCTTCCCATAACACCTACACAATTTACAGTATTGACTATAGCTTCAACATCCTCACTTAAAATGTCACCTTGTTTATATTCAATCATTTTATCCCTTTCATATTAATAATACCAATTCTTCATTATCTTTACTTCAGGTTTAATAGTACTGCTTTGTAATACTGTTTGTACTTTTTGATATGTACTCATAGTATTAACTCCAATACGTTCCACCAAAGCCCAAGGAAAACTATGCTCACATAAAAACTCTGCTTGTTTTGTATCTTGTTTTCCTCTCCAATAATTATTATTAATTGTATCCCAATCGAGTTCACTAATCTTTGATATATCATTAGTGTCTTCAAAATATCTTGAACCTGCATTTGATTTTGTAAATACCCATCTTTTAGTATTTTCATCTGCCCATTGAATAGCTTTATAAAAATCAATCTCTAAATGTATAATACTATCTTGCCCACCTTGATATGTTAATTGAGAGTTTTTTGTATGCATCATATACAACATAACAGAACGAGGACAAAAATAGAATGGAACACATTGACCTACATATAAATCAGGATGAGTATCAAGTTTAAGTTCAGTTAATCGTCTTTGTTTGATAGTATTCATACCTATTGTAGTACCACCTAACCCCTGAGTTATAACTTCATAATCACTAAATAATCCAAAACTATTTATAATAGATTGTAGTTTGTCTACATGTAGGATATGATATATTTTTAAGTTAATTTGCATAATATTACTTCTTCTAATGTATTGTTCTTTACTTGTTCCTACTTTCTAAATAGTATTATAGCTTATTTTATCCCTGTATTATTTTAGATGGTATTCTACCCCATACGCTCATAATTCACACACAGTTAACCCCAAAACACTACTATAATAAAAAAATAGTAGGAACGCAAAATGCACAAAGAAGAACTCTCACTTATAGAAAAGATTTTAAAAAAGCCCCATTTTATTATCTCTATTTTGGCTATTTTTATTGTAGCAGGAGTAGTAGGTTATGGAAAGATACATAGAAATCTATTTCCCAACTCTAACTACCCAGAGGTGGCTGTGGTGGTGGTTGAAGGAGGGGCTAGTGCTAAGGCTATGGCTTCCAATATTGCTGTTCCCATTGAGGAGGAGCTTTACACGCTTGATAATATTCGCCGTGCCTACTCAACTACCATTGATGAAGTCACCGTTATTCGTGCAGAGTTTGATTATGTGAAAAATATTGATACAGCCGTGAACGATGTAAGTAATGCCCTCTCCAAGATACGAGCCAAACTCCCTAAAGATATAAAAGAGCCTCAAATCATCAAAATTACCTCTGCAACTGCTCCTGTCTGTGTGGTGGCGATGAGTCCAAAAAGTAAAAGTGTGAGCCTTGAAGATGTACGTACCCTTGCAAGTGGTGAGATAAAACATCAACTTGTCAAGCTTCAAGGGGTCGCCAATGTCGATATTTTTGGAGGGTATGAAAAAGAGATTCAGATTATTGTAGATAAAAAAAAGCTTGACCAGTTTAAGCTCTCTTTAGCACAAGTGGTCACTACGCTTCAAAAAAACAACAAAGAGTATGCCATTGGTTTTGTGGAAAATAGCCAAAACTCCTACCTACTTAAATCGGGTGGACAAAAGGAGCAGATAGCAACCATTAAGTCGATGCCAATTACCACAAATATTAAACTCTCCGATGTAGCAAAGGTCTATTTTGGACACTATAAAAACCGTTCTGCCTACTATGGAAATGGTAAAAAGGCGATTGCACTCTCTATTCAAAGAACCCAAACAGCCGATGTGATTAGTACCATTAAAGTAGCCCAATCTAAGATTGAAGAGCTTAAAAAGAAGTACCCCAACATCAACTTTGAACTAACTGACACCCAAGAGGAGACCATTGCCCAAAGTACTGAAAATATGTTTGAGTCCTTGCGTGATGCCATTATTATGTCCACGATTGTGGTCTTTTTGTTTCTAGCAAGTTTCCGTCAAATCTTAGTGGTCTTGGTGACCATTCCTATGGTTTACGCTTCAACCATCACCTTGATGTGGCTATTTGGCATTGAGTTTAATGTCGTAACGCTAACAGCCATAATCTTAGCCCTTGGTCTGCTTTTGGACGATACGGTAGTAGTTATGGAGAACATAGAACGCCACTATGC
>JALSQJ010000041.1 GCA_026985495.1 Campylobacteraceae bacterium | reverse complement strand
AGAACAGGGATTACCTCTTTTGTGGGTATGGGAATAATATCATTTTCACTCTTTGGTGCAATAACATAAAAGTTGGATTTTTTTGAACTTTTAGGTGGTTTATAGCTTATGGTTTGAACTAAAGGTGTCGCATAGACCAAAGAAGATGTCATAATAATTGTACAGATAAAGTTTATAAAATTCATCACTATTTCCCTTTTTGATAAAATCTATATTTATACTATACTCCTAAAATAATTTAAAATTACTTAAATTTAAAATATTAATTTTTGTTTTTTAATATTAGGTAGATAAAAAAGGGACCTCCTAAGAGAGCTGTAACTACTCCAATAGGTATAGAGGAGCTAGTCCCTAAATTTCGTGAGATGAGGTCGCTTATAACTAAGAAAAATCCACCATAAAAAAAGATAGGAAAAATAAGTTTTTCAGCTGATTTTTTATATATGTTTTTAACAATGTGTGGAACAATTAATCCAACAAATCCAATAGGACCTGTAAGGCTAACGCAAATTCCAACAGCAATAGATACGCTAACTAAAAATAGTGTATTGATTTTTTTTATATTTAGCCCTTTTAAGTAAGCATAATTGTTAGAGGTAAGAAGTAGTTTTAACTCTTTTTTAAAACGAATAGTTACAGCTAAAAGTGCTATTGATGCAATAATAATAGGGACAATAGTATTAAGTCCCACCACTTCAACACTACCCATTGTAAATCGGATAATTTCAAAACTTTGAGACTCATTACTAAGATAAAATAGTATCATTAGTGATGCGTTATAGAAAAAAGCCAATGCTATTCCAACTAAAAGAAGTGCATTTGTTTGGTAGCCATTGAGTCGTAAAGTAACACCAAATAGTACAATAACGGTTATTAATGCCCCTAAAAAACCAAATATGGATAGATAAGAGGCAAAACCAAAAACAATAGCAATCGCTACTCCAAGGGTACTCCCTGTTGCAACCCCTAAAGTGTATGGGGTGGACATTGGGTTTTTGAAGATAGATTGAAATAGTAACCCCCCTAATGATAAAATAGCTCCTGCAAAAAAAGCGACTAAAACACGAGGAAGTCGAATACTCCAAAAGAGTTTATAATCTATGGTGGTACTATCTGTTATATTGGTTAACTCTATTGGAAGTTGTCCTAAGAATGGAGCTAGGGTTAAGAGAGTTATGGTGAGTAGATATATAACTATTTTCATAAATTCACCATAATAAAATTATCAACTTTTTTGACCGAATTTCCAAAGTATTTATGTAAATTATACTCTTCAAAAAAAGATTTAGAGCAGTCGTAAAAATCAATTTTACCCTCTTTCATATAGAGAATATTGTAGCCCAATCTATAGGCAAGATTTAAATCGTGAGTTATAATAATTTTTTGATGAAAGAGCTTACTTTTTAAAATAGAGAATATATTTTTAGATTTTTGTGGGTCTAAATTTGCTGTAGGCTCATCAAATATAGTCACTTTTGCATTGTGAAGTAGGGCTGTAGCCAACATAGTAAGTTGCTGTTCTCCAGAGCTTAATTGTTTACAAGGTTTTGATTTTAGATGCTCTATCTCTAAGAGTTTTAAACTGTTTTTTATCTCTAAAAGTGTGTTTATTTTACTTAACTCTAAATACTCCTCTAGGGTAAGATACTCATCAAAAATCTCCATCTTAGGGGGGATATAGTTTATTAATTTTTTTCTATTGGTATGGTACTTTAAAGGTTCTCCTTCAATTAAAATAGGGGAGGGGATTATGCCACACAACACTTTTGCTAGGGTTGATTTACCTGCTCCATTTGAGCCTAAAATTATTAGGTTTTGGTTATGTTGTAGCTCAAAAGAGATATTGTTTAATATATTATGGCTAAAGTTTTTTAATTTTATCACAATAATCCTCTAACATGGCTCTAAAATCTCTTAAAAATAGTATCACTCTATCACTAGGAATCCCTGCGTATATCTTTTCATTTATATAGATAGCTTTGGTTTTAGAGGCACTAATGGGTAACTTTAACCAAGGCTCTATAAGCTCTTTATTGTTTAATCCATCATCTTGATGACGAGCTAAGAGAAGTACAATGTCAGGGTTACAAGCAATAATGTTTTCCATATTTAAAATGGGTTGCCCTTTACGATTTGAGTGTAGGGCATTTGTGTTGTTACTCTCATTAATAATCTCATCATAATAGAGATTTTGACCTGCAACAAAGATATTTTTATCTAGTTTAGGGTTACGTCCAAAGACGATAAGTATTTTTTTATTGGCTACAATATTTTTGAGGCTATTTAGCTCTTTATCTATTTTATCTACTATATTTTTAGCTTTTTGTTGATTGTGAAGAGTTGTTCCTATCTGTAAAATTGTCTCTTTTATAGATTTAAGGGTATCTATTTGTACTATTTGTGTTTTTATCCCTAACTGTTTTAGTTTAAGGCTTAGTCTATGATTGTTGTTTTGCATAATAACTAAAGAGGGGTTTAATGATACTATTTTTTCTAAATTTGGAGAGAAATATCCTCCTACTTTTGGAAGTTTTTGAGATATTTTTGGATAGAGTGAATAGTCTGTATTGCCAATAATTGAGTCATTGGCATCAAGTGCAAATAAAATTTCATTAATCGCAGGGCTAAGGGCGATAATTCGCTCCTTAGCAGAGAGTAGCAGTGGTGTTATAAAGAGTATTAAAAATATTTTTTTCATACTCGAATTATAACAAAAAATGTTAAATTAGTATGTTAATTTCATTCCTGCGTAAAATGCTCTTGGGCTAGTTGCATACCCCTCAACAGTTTGGTAATATTTGTCTGTAATGTTATCTACTTTTCCATAGAAGCTTAGGTGTTTGTCAACTTCGTAGTTGGCTGTGAAGTTTGCTATGGTGTAGTTTCCTGTTTGAGCATTTATATTATGTGTTCCGTAGGCATATTGAACTCTATCTCCTACATATTCTCCACTCACACCTAAATGTACATCTTCAATACCATAGTAATCAACTCCAAACTTTATTGATTTATCAGCTCTACGCTCTAAAGAAAAATCAGCATTATCTCTTGCATCCGTTCTTGTATAGCTTATGTTTGTTGCTAGAACATCAAATAAAGTTGTGGCATAGGAGAGTTCATATCCTTTTATTTTTGAGGTTCCCTCTAGGTTATCATATTTAAATGTACTAGAATTAAAGGTTTTCATATTGTTAATTTTATTATTAAAGTAGGTTGCATTAAAACCTTGATAAGCTAATGATATATCAAAACTTTTTGTACTGTCTGGTTGTAAATCTTGATTGGTTGGAGAGTATGCTCCAAAACTTTCATAAGGGGTAGGTACATTATATGCTGTACCATAGTTTGTTGAGAATTGAAGTCCATTTAAATTATTAAATTTATGTAATAGTCCAATTTTCCCTGTGGTTTTATTATTAAAAGCATCATATCTATCATGACGAATTGACTCGGTTAGAATGGTTTCTCCCATAGAATTTTTAAACTGGTTATTATTTGTAAGAAAAAGTGCTTTATTTATATACGCTTTTTTCTCAATAGGTGAAGGTGCTGGATATACCGATGGTAGGGGTGTATTTGTATGTTCAAATTTTTTATAATCTCCACCGACAAGAAGAAAACTATCTGATAGATAAGAAATTTTAGAATTGATTCCATACTCTTTGACTGAACCATCATAGGCTTTGGTGAATCCTAAAGGGTAATCCCTATTGAAAGTTGATTTTTTTGCATAAATATTAAGTTCATTAAAGCTATCAATATGATTGAAGTTTATAGATGAAAATGTATCTTTGGTGGAACTATCAATAATACTATTTGCTGACTTGATTGGATTAAGAACAAATCCTGGGTCATAAATATTAGTATCATATTGAGTTTGAGCATCAATAATAGTATGAGAAATATCAATTTTATTAGTTGCATTAATATGCATACCTGCTTTGAGGGTGGTGGTTTTATTACTGTATCCATCATCTTCAAACTGTTTAATATCTGCTCCACGAGGTGCTTTTGCTGTAAATCCATTTGAGTTTAATCTACTTTGAGAAGCTTTTACATAGAAACTGTCATTACTATAAGATAGTCCTAGTTTAGTATTGGAGGTATTGAATTGTCCAAATTCTTGTGAGGCATAACCATGTAAACCTTTTTGTGCCTCTTTTGTAATGATATTTATCACTCCAGCTGTTGCATCTGCACCCCAAATACCAGATTGAGCACCTTTAATAACTTCAATTTGCTGAATATCATTTATCATTAAATGTTCTAATGTAGCACCCGATGTTCCTGTTAGGTCATTTTGTCGAATACCATCAATGAGAACGATAGTTCTGTCAGAATCAAACCCTCGTAATCGTAACGAAGTAGTTTGTCCTAACCCACCATTAGCAGTAAACGAAACCCCAGGAAGCGAATTTAAAGCTTCAGTTACAGTTGTATAATGTCTTTCTTCAATCTCTTGTGCTGTAATGACATTTATGTTCGATGTTACATCTTGTAACTTTTGATTGGTCTTAGTGGCTGAAGTTACT
>JALSQJ010000040.1 GCA_026985495.1 Campylobacteraceae bacterium | reverse complement strand
CTTTTTTACATTATGACTCAACAAAGCTTTTCGATTTTGACCCCTCAAAAAATGAGAAATCTTTTCCTACACCACGCTCTTGGGAGTATGTTCATAAGATTTTATCGTCAGGTATTGAGCCGATGTTATTAATGGATATTATATCAGGAGCAGTAGGAGTAGAGAGTGCCGTAGCCTTTATGAGTTTTAGAAAAGTCATGAATAGACTACCCAATATAGATACTCTGCTAGAGGGTAAAGATGTAGAGGTAGAGCATGATAGTCAACTCCTCTTTGCATTAATTGCAGGAGTAGTTACAAATATAAAACAGAATCCTACAAAAGAGAAGATAGATAACGCATTAAAGTTCTCATTGACTCTACCTAAAGAGTTTTCTGTTATGTTAGTAAAAGATATGCAACAAAATAGTATAGATATAGAGAACTCCCAAGTATGGGAGGAGTGGGTTGAAGAGTTTGCCTATTTGTTAGTTTAAGTGTTTATATAAACAAATTTTAAGTAAAAAATAATAATATCTTTAAAAATTTAAAATAAGAGGTGTAAAATGGCACAAGTAGCAGAAGATGTAGGTTGCTCAAATATGGAATGTAAAGAAGCAAAAAACTGTCAAAGAACAGTAATATATGAAGATAAAACAGCAAGAGAGGTAAAAAGTTTTGGAGGAACAGCTCAAAAAGGGTGTGGTAAATTCTTACCAAAAAAGAGATAGATGGTTCTTAACCCCATGGAACCACTATACCAAAGTTAAAGAGGTAGAGATTGAGTTAAAAAATTTTTCTATAGATGGATATAAAATTATTCATCTCTGTGATATACATCTAGGTTATAAAGGGTTAGATGAAAGTTATCTAAAAAAACTTGTTAAACAGGTATTAGAGCTAAATGCCAATATCTGTTGCATCACAGGAGATTTAATATCTGGGCATAATCTTTTTTTTAAAGAGATGTTATCTCCTATAAAGGAGTTAACCTCTAAAATAGATACCTATTTTGTTGTTGGTAATCATGAGATGGGCTATTTTGCTTATAAGATATACCCTTTTTTAGAATATTTAGAGGAGTTGGGTGTTAAGGTTCTATTTAATCAATCCGTTTTAATAAAAGAGGGAGATGTAGCTTTTAATCTTGTTGGATTATCTGATTTTGTAGGAGTCTATTATGAGATAGCTCCCCAACCAACGAAAGCATTTTCAAAAATTGACCCAAATTTACCAACTATTTTACTTATTCATCGCCCAAGTTGGGTTAACCGTATTTTAGATTTTCCTTTCGATTTAGCTTTAGCTGGACACCATCATGGAGGACAGTTGACTAAAATTCCACTCTTTTTTCATCGGATAAAATATAAAAACAGATTTTTAACTGCTCTTAATGAAATAGAGGAGGGTAGATATATCTATATTTGTAATGGAGTAGGTTATTCAAGATTTCCACTTCGCCTATTTGCTCCAAGTCAAATGAGTTTAATCACAATAAGGGGTAGATAGTGAACTACAATACCATTTTAACTATAGCAGGTAGTGACTCTGGTGGTGGAGCTGGAGTTCAGGCAGATATTAAAACTATTAGTGCCAATGGTGGATACGCTGCAACCGTTATTACAGCCTCTACGGCACAAAATACTCAAACTGTTTTAGATGTATATCCTCTACCACTTTTGCATATTGAGGCTCAACTTGATGCTCTGTTAAGTGATATAGAGTTTAATGCAGTAAAAATAGGTATGTTGTACTCTTTAGAGATTTTAGAGTTAGTGGAACAAAAACTAGAAGAGTATGGGGTAACAAAAATAGTTTTAGACCCTGTTATGCTCTCTACATCTGGGAAACGGCTTTTAACTCAGGAGGCAATAGAGAGGTTAAAGCTATTTATACCTAAACTCTATTTATTAACTCCTAATATTCCCGAGGCAGAGATTTTATTGGATAAAAAAATTTTAAAATCAAATTTAGAAGAATCGGCAAGAGAGTTAACTCAAAAATATAGGGTATCGGTTCTTCTAAAAGGTGGTCATTTAGAAAATAGTAATACTCTTATAGATACATTATGTATAAAAGATACTCTTAAAATTATAAAAATTGAACACCAAGCAATAGATACAAAAAATACCCACGGAACAGGTTGTACTTTGTCCTCTGCTATTGCCACCTATATAGGTTTTGGATACTCTTTAGAGGAGTCTGTTAAAAAAGGGTGTAGCTATCTTCATAAAGCAATTGTTTCTGGAAAAGATAAACTCTTAGGGAAAGGAAGAGGTGGAGTAAACCATTTCTGTATAGTATAGATGAATAGAGAAGAGATAGAAAAAGAGGTACAGATAGATATTGGGGATAAAATAACCAAAGCTAAGAGTAAACTTATGCTTGAAAATCCATATTTTGGAAGTTTAGTAAGCTCTTTGGTTTTACGTGAAAATGAACATATTGCTTCAGTGCGTCCACTAGGAGATGTTATGGAGTACAATGTGGAGTATCTGGAGGTGTTGAGTGTTGATGAGGTGAGTACCCTTTTAGCAAACTCTGCAATGCATCAAGCACTGTTTCATAGTGAGCGTGGAGAGGGTAAAGTCTCTTCGGTTTGGCAGTTGGCTAGTGACTATGCTATTAATGAGCTATTAGTTAGTAATGGGTTTATGTTACCACCAATGGCGAACTACTCTTCTAGGTTTGAAAGACTCTATGCTGAGCAGATTTATACTACTCTTTTGGGTGAACTTGATTTGCAAGATAGTGAAGAGGAGAATCTCCAAGAGCAAAAAGATGAGTTTGAAGAGCAATATACTCCAGAGGAGCTTTTGGCACAAGAGGAGTATGAGTTGCTACTAGAACAGTTAAATATTAAGCTAGAACAACATGGAGATTTACCTAAAGGAATAGAGAGATTTGTAGAGCAAAAAGGTGAGAGTAAGTTATCTTGGAGAGATGAACTCTACCGATATGTTAATGCTCATGCAAAGAGTGACTATAGAATGTTTCCACCTTCTAAAAAACATCTTTACCGTGGTATTGCTTTGCCCTCTATTTATGGGGAGGAGTTAAAAATAGTAGTGGCAATAGATACCTCTGCTTCGATAGATGATGAGCTTTTACAGATATTTTTAGTTGAACTATATGAGATTATGCAGGTGTTTACTAACTATATTATTGAGTTTATTGAGGCTGATGCAACAGTTCAAAATGTGCAACGACTAACACCACAAGAGCCACTTGAACCAACTCTAAAGGGTGGAGGAGGAACAAATTTTGCACCTGTTTTTGATTATGTTATGAATATGAATGAGGATTTTAAATTTTTAATCTACTTTACTGATGGAAATGGAAACTTTCCTAGCTATGAACCTCTTATAGATACACTTTGGGTAGTACCAGAGCATGGCAATAAAGTTATGCCATTTGGTGAAGTGTTACAAATCTGATATAATTCCTCTATGATAAAAAAAGCAGATATAGTAATAGTAGGAGCAGGGGCGAGTGGGTTGATGCTTGGTGCTTTACTAAAGAGTAGAAATATAGTCATATTGGATAACAATAGTAAAATTGGCTCAAAGATTTTAGTATCTGGTGGGGGGAAGTGTAACATTACAAATGGCAATGTGAAGCCCAAAAATTTTTTAGGTCAGCAACGTTTTGTGCGTAATGTCATTAAACAGTTTGACCAATATGCACTTTTGAGTTGGTTGCAAGAGCGTGGTTTAGAGCCTGTTATTCGTAAAAACTATCAATACTTCTGTAAAAATTCAGCTAAAGAGTTGGTTAGTTTACTTAGTCAAGAGATAGATTTTAATAATATACAAATAGATGTAACTGTTGAATCTGTAGAGAAAAAAGGGAGGCTCTTTAATGTCTATACCAATAGAGGTACTATTGAGGCAAAATGTGTTGTAGTTGCATCTGGTGGGCTTAGTTTTCCTAAACTTGGTGCAACAACTATTGGTTATGATATAGCAAAAAGTTTTGGACATAAGGTCTCTACTCTCTTGCCTGGGTTGGTTGGGTTTACAGTTCAGCCAGAGCAGTTCTTTTTTAAGTCATTAAGTGGAATTTCGACAGATGTAAAGATAAGCGTAGGTGAAAAAGAGATAAGTGGTTCACTCCTATTTACCCACAAAGGAGTTAGTGGTCCAGCTGTATTAGATGCCTCTTTATATTGGGAACGAGGAGAGATTACAATAGATTTTATACCTACCGTTAATATTAGCTCTTTAAAGTCTTCTAAAAAAAATATATCTAATCTTTTAGGATTGCCTATGAGGGTAGCAAAAAGCTTTTTAGAAGAGTTAAAAATAACAGATAGAAGAGCAGGTGAGTTAGAGGTGGAAGAGTGGAGAAAAATAGAGCAACTTAAAAGCTACTCTTTTGCACCTGCTGGTACATTTGGTTACTCTAAAGCAGAGGTAACAAAAGGTGGAGTAGTGGTTGATGAGATAGATGCAAGTTCTATGATGAGTAGAAGAGTTGATGGACTCTACTTTTTAGGCGAAGTGTTAGATGTAACAGGTGAGCTTGGTGGTTATAATTTTCAGTGGGCATTCTCTTCTGCGTATGTCTGTGCAAAGGGGTTAGAG
>JALSQJ010000039.1 GCA_026985495.1 Campylobacteraceae bacterium | reverse complement strand
TCTACGATAGAGCTGAAATAAAAGATATAATTTCATACTTTAGACTCTTTGCAAACCCAAATGATGACTTCTCCTTAGAGCGTATCATCAACAAACCCAAACGAGCCATTGGAAAAGTGACTCTTGACAAACTTAAAAAAGCAGCATTTGAAAACAACTCATCACTCTTTAGCTTCCTAAAAGAGCATGATATCTCAACTGTTGTTAGTAAAAAAGCTACTATTTCACTAAAAACATTTGTAGAGAATATTGAGCTACTCCAAAATGAGATGAAACACTCTCTTAATAACTTCATAGAGCTATTTGAAGAGACTATTGGTATAAAAAAATATTATGGCTCTATGGTTGATGGAACAGAGAGAGTACAAAATATAGATGAATTTATTGGCTACTTTAGAGAAGCTATCTCTAAACAACCTGACCTCTCTTTAGATATATTTTTAAACGACATCTCTCTTCAAAGTGACCAAGATAACATAGATGAGAATGCCATAACCATTATGAGCATACACGCCTCCAAAGGGTTAGAGTTTGAGTACCTCTATGTTATTGGACTTGAAGAGGAGTTCTTTCCTCTTCTTGGTGATGGGTGCAACATAGAAGAGGAGCGACGCTTAGGTTATGTTGCTATTACTAGAGCAAAATCTGACCTTACTCTTTGTTATGTTGACTCTCGTTTCTACAAAGGACAGAGAAAACGAATGGATAAGAGTAGATTTTTAGGAGAAGCAGGACTCATTAATGACACAGCTTTTAAAGTTAGTAAAAGTCCTAGCTACAAAAAAGGTGATTTAGTTAAACATAAAATATTTGGCATTGGTAGAGTTCAAGCCACTACAAAATCGGGTCGTGAGTACAAACTAAAAATTAACTTTGGTGGAAGTAAACGAGATATTTTAAGCTCATTTGTTCAGTCGGTATAGCTAAGATGAATAGACTATTTGTAGTAAATAAACCTATTTTTACCTCTTCTAACAACTACATGAATTATATTAAAAGAAAATATAAGACCAAAAAAGTAGGTTTTTCAGGAACACTTGACCCCTTTGCAACAGGTTGCCTTATTGTTGCGACAGGTCAATACCCAAAACTTTTTCAATATCTAAAAAAAACACCAAAAGCCTACAGTGCAACCCTTTGGCTTGGGGCAAACTCACATAGTTTAGATATAGAGAATGTGGACTCTGTTAAAATTGTTCCAGAGTTTACCATTAATGATATCTATCAAGCACTAGAGAGTTTAAGAGGAGAGTTAACCTACTATCCACCAAAGTTTTCTGCTAAAAAAGTGAATGGTAAACGAGCCTATGACCTAGCAAGAGCAGGTGAGGAAGTGGAGTTAAAAACCATTACATCTACCATATATGAGATTCATCTTATACACTACAAACACCCATTTGTTCAATTTGAAGCTATTGTCTCTGAGGGAACATATATTCGCTCTTTAGGTGCAATGATTGCTGATAAATTAGGTGTAGATGGAACACTCTCTAGCCTAAGACGAGATTATGAGGGGGCGTTTAGTTTTGAAGATGAGCGACCCCTTAACCCTCTAAACTATCTGAATATTCCTCAAAATATCTACTTAGGTGATGAAGAGTATATGGAGCTTGGAAAAAAGCTCTACCTTGACTACTTTGAAACTAAAGAGGATGGAATCTATTGGGTTAATAGTAAAAAATTTTTCTCAATTATTGAAATAATTAATGGGGAGATAAAGTACAAATTAAATCGAATAGTAAAAGAATAGTAAAAAAAATTAAGCAACTTACAGTTTTTCATGTTAAAATAATATAAAGTTGGACTATTAAAGGATTTACTATCAGTTTAAAAAAAATTTTACTCAATTATGGAGAGTCTGTTCCTGGCTACAGTGAAGGTGTAGTTAATGAAAGAGAGATTCGTGCCACAGCAGGTATTATGTTCCTTTTAGGAATGGTTGTTATTTTTGTAGGTATCGGATACAACCATGTTATTGTCGCACGTATATATTTAGCATTTATCTTTATAGATTTTACTATTCGTATTATTAATCCTAAATACTCACCTGCACTTCTCTTTGGCAGAATCTTTATTCAGAATCAACCACCAGAGTATGTTGGTGCAACGCAAAAAAGATTTGCATGGATTTTAGGTTGGTTTATTTCAATACCTATGATGCATTGGTTTGTCTTAAATTGGGATATAACTTTTTATAAAGTTCTCATCTGTATTCTATGTCTTGCTCTACTTTTTATGGAGGCATCTCTCTCTATCTGTGTAGGATGTAAACTCTACAGTTGGATTACACAAAAAAAGGCACAAAATTGTCCAGGTGGCTCTTGTGAAATACACATTAAAGAGCCTATTCAAACCTTTAACCCTCTACAAAAAATAATTGCAACTATTATCTCCATTGCACTAATTTTTGGGATTTACCTATTTTTAGCTAAAACTGAATCAAAAACATTTTTTGGAGAGTTCTTACATGAAATGGTCTTAACTGATACCCAACTAAAAGCTGAAGAAGAGGCCAAAATGGAAGCAGAGTTTAACGAAGATGACGATGATGATTTTTAATGGAGATGTAACAGCAAGAACAACACAAAAATCTCCATATCTTATATTTGCTCTTGTCTCTATTGCCATTGGTTTGACTATATTTTTTATACTAAAGCTAAAAACAGATACCCACACACTTATTAACTATATAATCTCTATAAATATAACCACCTTTCTACTCTATGGTTATGATAAATTTATAGCCTCAACCAATGCCCTAAGAGTTCCAGAATTAAACCTACACGCCCTATCCCTACTTGGTGGCTCACCTGCTGGACTTGTAGCACAAAAATTTTTTAGACACAAAACAGTTAAAAGCTCTTTTCAAACTCTCTATTGGCTAATTGTTAGTTTACAGATTGGTGGTTTATGGTGGATAAAGAATTAACCCTAAAAGATGGAGGGAAAATGAGAAAAAAAGCCTATGCAAAAATAAATACATTCCTTAAAATAACAGGACATAAAGATGGATACCATACACTACTTTCAAGATTTATAAAAGTTCCTAATCTATATGATACTATCTCTTTTGTACCACAAAAGTGCCAAGAGTTTACCATTGAGGGGTGTGGCGATGTTCCCATAAAAAGTAATACTATATATAAAGTTTTTAAAGCAATAAATATCAATACAGATTTTTTTAAACACCATAAAGTAGTAGTAGAGAAGAAAATTCCATCAGGTGCAGGTCTAGGTGGTGGCTCTTCTGATGCAGGAGCATTTATGCGTCTCTTTAATGAAGTTTGTAAACTAAATATAGATACCTCTACCCTTGCTAAGATGGGTTCAACAGTTGGAGCAGATATTCCTTTTTTTGTCTATAACTATGACTCTGCTAACGTAAGTGGATTTGGAGAGATAGTTGAGCCTTTTAAAGATGAGCCTTTTGAGATTGAACTATTTATGCCAAATATCCATTGCGATACACCTCTAGTCTATAAGACCTTTAAGAGAGAACTATTTGATAAAATAAAACCTGCATCATTTGAGGGTTGGGATAGACTATCTTCTAAAGAGGTTTTAAGTCAAGTCTCTGCCATAGAGGCAAATGACCTATATAGAGCCTCTCTTATTGCCTACCCACAACTTAAAGATATTGCTCCAAAAGATTGGTATTTTTCAGGTTCAGGTAGCACTTTTTTCAGAATTAAGTAGTATAATTAATCATAAGGAGAAAATATGATTGAACAACTATCAACAAACTTACTTTGGTGGCACTGGATTGCTTTTGGGCTTATCTTGGTTACTTCTGAAATCTTTATTGGTACATTTATGATGCTTGGTTTAGGGGTCTCAGCTATGCTTGTGGGAGCCATAGACAATCTATTTAAAACCTCCATAGAGTTTGAACTCTTTTTATGGATTATTCTCTCTATTCTCTCTCTGTTTTTATGGTTCAAATACCTCAAAAATCCCTATATTGAAAGCTCTGGACAATCGAACTACTCATTGGACACTTTAGGGGTTGTTACCAAAGCCATTGCTCCCAATGGACGAGGTGAAGTCAAATTTGACACCCCTGTTTTAGGAAACACCACTTGGTTTGCTACTTCAAAAGAGGAGATAAGCGAAAATTCACGCATCAAAATTGTTCAAGTCAAAGGGCAACTTATTGAAGTTGCACCACTATAATCTAAGGAAAATAAAATGGAATTAAACATACTCATAATCTTAGCTGTTGCTGTCATTGTCACCCTCTATAAAGGGATTAAAATTGTCCCACAAGGAGAGGAGTGGATTATTGAAAAACTGGGAAAATTCTCACGTACCCTAGAGCCTGGACTGAACCTCATTGTTCCCTATATTGATGATGTACGCCAACGTATCTCAACGCGTGACATTATTATGGACATACCTCAACAAGAGGTGATTACCAAAGACAATGCTGTCATTCGCACCAATGCCATTGCGTTCATTCGTGTCACTAATCCTAAAGATGCCCTCTATGGCGTTGAAGATTTTAAACTGGCAATTTCAAACCTCATTATGACTACTTTGCGTTCTATCATTGGTGAGATGAAACTCGATGAAGCCCTATCAA
>JALSQJ010000038.1 GCA_026985495.1 Campylobacteraceae bacterium | reverse complement strand
TATCTTTCTTTCTAAATCTATTTTAAAAACATTTACAATTTCCCTATTTATTTTTGATACAATATAATCAAAACATCAAGGATATTAAGAATGAATTTCTATCTACTCTTTTTTCTACTTATTGTTAGTATTGGGCTTATTGTTAGCTATATCTATTTTATGCGTGAGAAAAAAGCAAATCTAAAAGCCATAGAACAAGGCATCTGCCCAAAGTGCGAAAAGCCAAATATGATACTAATTGATCAAAGAAGCACAGGTTGTGGAGGACCTAAGATGTTGACATTTGAGTGTGAGGCATGTAAATATGTTGGTACTTTTCATGTAAATGGGGGAAGTTGTTCTAGTGGAAGATGTGGATAGTTAAAAAGCTCCACCTCCAAAGAGGTGAAAAGAAGTAAATAAACTTTTAAAAATTAAAAGTTGTATCTTGTCCATACACGAACAACATTTAATTTATCTTGTCCATCTTTATCAGACATTACATAAGCAGCTAGCATATTTGTACCAAGTGCTTTAAATTTATAGATAAGGTCAAGTTCTTGATAATCTTTTCCTGCAACAGAGTTATCTGTAGTCATATCATACTTAGCAATTATCTTTCCAGTACCTACGGGCATAGCACCTGCAAGAACTACTGTGTCATTATTTGTCTTAATAGCACCTTGATTTAAAATCATCTGTGTGTAAAGTGGAGTTTTAACACCTGTTCCCACATTATCAATAACTCCTGCATTTACTTTTGAATAAGCCAAAGATAGATTAACACCACTCACTTTTGAAGATACTTTTGCACCAACAGCTTTTGCATCATTAGAATTTGCAGCATCATTCATAACAGTACCACCTTGAAGAGCAATATTTACAGGACCTAATTTATTAGCCTTAACATCTCCCCAAACAGCACTTAATCCAGTACTTGGTAATTGATAGTAACTCACAGTAATAGGTGTATTTTGCACTGATTTATTAGCTGCAGTTAACATATACGCACCTTTTGCTCCAACTTTAGTGAAAGTACTCATATCATTCGCAAGACCATTACCATTTGTACGAGAAACAAATGCACCTACCAATGTTGTATCAGGTAAATCACTATTGATAGCAACAATTGCATCAAAAGTATTTTTAGTTACATTCCAACTTTCTGTAAATGCAAGAGGCGATAGAGATTTAGGAAGCTCTTGACGACCCATTTTCAATGTAGTATTTGCAATTTTTTTAGTTAAATAAGCTTTAGTAATCGCTTCATAATCACCTGCATTTGGTTGTAAATCACCACCACCTGCTTGCATAACATTACTAACAAGATTATTTTCTAAACCAAATGTATTGAGTGCTGTACCTTGAACTCCAAGACCAAATCCATTTCCAAGGTCAGAGTTTAAATTAAGTTGGATTGCTGCATTTGCTCTTGCTCCATCTTGATTGAATAAATCTCCACTAGCACCACCATCTGTTGCATTATAGTAAATAACACCTTGTCCACCAATTTTAACATCGACACCTTTATCTCCAGCAATTGCACCTGTTGTCATAGCCACTACAGCGATTGCTGCTAAACTTAAGTTTGTAATTTTCATATTTTCTCCTTTAGTATTGTATCTTATAAAAAAAGTAAAGCTTATTATCAATAACTAAAGCTTATCAATTTTATAAATTTACATCACTATCATAACAACAGAAACCTTATTATTTCTTGATATTAATCATTTTTTAGCTATTTTCATTAACTTTTGATTTATTTATTAAAAAATAATAATACAAACTATTTATTTTTATTAGGCTAGGATTATATAAATTTTAGTAGGGATTAAAAAATATGGCCGGGAGAGGGAGATTCGAACTCCCGGAGGTATTACCCTCACCGGTTTTCAAGACCGGCACATTCGACCACTCTGACATCTCCCGACAGTAGTTTAAACTTTCGTTTAAATTGGAAAAGAATTTTATCTAAAAAAGATAAAAATAGAATAAATTTTATATTTTGGAGGAGCCAACCAGACTCGAACTGGTGAATAGCAGATTTGCAATCTACGGCCTTACCAACTTGGCGATGGCTCCATAAAGCAAAAATCTACTCAACTAACGCAATAGAAATGACTAATCATTTCGAGCTATATGCTGAAGAGAGTTCATATGGTGCCCGGGGCCGGACTTGAACCGGCACGATTGCAATAATCGGGGGATTTTAAGTCCCCTGTGTCTACCAATTCCACCACCCGGGCATTATTGGACACCATACTATAAAAATAAAATTTAAATATCACCATATTAAAATAAATGGAGCGAGAAAGGAGGTTCGAACTCCCGACCCCAACCTTGGCAAGGTTATGCTCTACCACTGAGCTATTCTCGCATTTAAAACCATCTTGTTTTAAATTGGAGTGCGATTATAGCCAATTTTTTTTTAGTTGTAAAGCTTTTTGGGTATAATTTTTCAAAATTTATAACTAAGGTTAAAAATGCGTAGTGATATAGTAAAAAAAGGTCATAATAGAGCTCCACACCGTTCTCTTCTTCGAGCAACAGGACTAAAAGATGAAGATTTTAATAAACCATTTATTGGGGTAGCTAACTCTTATATTGAGATAATACCTGGACACTTCTTCTTAGATAAAGTATCAGCTATCATAAAAGATGAGATTAAAAAGTGTGGTTGTGTGCCATTTGAGTTCAATACTATTGGTGTTGATGATGGTATAGCTATGGGTCATGATGGAATGTTATTCTCTCTACCAAGTCGTGAGATTATAGCTAACTCCATAGAGACGGTTATGAATGCTCATAAACTTGATGCTATGATTTGTATCCCAAACTGTGATAAAATTGTTCCAGGTATGATTATGGGTGCATTAAGAGTTAATGTTCCTACTGTTTTTGTAAGTGGTGGACCAATGGCAAAGGGTTATACCAAAGATGGAGAGCCTATTGACCTTGCAACAGCATTTGAAGCAGTTGGGAAATTTGAAGCAGGAGAGATTAGTGAGGAGGAGCTAACAGATATTGAGTGTAACGCTTGTCCAAGTGGTGGAAGCTGTTCTGGAATGTTTACAGCAAACTCTATGAATACATTAATGGAGGCTATGGGTATTGCACTTGCAGGAAATGGAACAATATTAGCACTTACCAAAGAGAGAGAAGAGCTTTATAGAAAAACAGCTAGAAGAATTTGTGAGATAGCATTGATGGATTATGAGCAATCTTCATCTTATAATATGAGAAATATATTAAATGAAAATGCAATTCGTAATGCTTTTGCTGTGGACATGGCAATGGGTGGTAGCTCAAATACTGTTTTACATATGTTAGCAATTGCAAAAGAGGCTGATGTTGATTTTAACCTAAGCGATATTAATGCTATCTCTAAACGCATCTCTCATATTGCAAAAATTAGCCCTAGTTTAAGTACCGTACATATGCAAGATATTGACAAAGCTGGTGGAGTTAGTGCAGTAATGCATGAGATGAGTAAACGAGGAGATAATATTTTACTTGATAACTTAACCATTACAGGTGAAATGTTAAAAGAGCGTATTGCCAATGCAACTATTGTTGATACAGATATTATTCATACTATTGACAACCCATACTCTGAAGTTGGTGGACTTGCTATTTTATATGGAAACTTAGCTGAACAAGGAGCTGTTATTAAAACAGCAGGAATTACAGGAGAGAGAGTCTTTACAGGAACAGCTGTCTGTTTCAACTCACAAGATGAAGCAATAGAGGGAATTTTAGCAGGAGATGTAAAAGCTGGTAATGTGGTTGTCATTCGATATGAAGGACCTCGTGGTGGACCTGGAATGCAAGAGATGTTAGCACCTACAAGTCTTATTATGGGTATGGGTCTTGGAGACTCTGTCGCACTTATTACAGATGGACGCTTTAGTGGTGCTACACGTGGAGCTAGTATTGGTCATGTTAGTCCAGAGGCTGCTGAAGGTGGTATGATAGGACTTCTTAAAAATGGTGATGAGATTCATATAGATGTAGATAAATATATTTTACAAGTGAATATTTCAGATGAAGAGATAGCAAAAAGAAGAGCAGACTTTAAGCCTATTGTAAAACCACTTACAAGTAGATGGCTAAGACAATATAGAGCATTAGTAACCAATGCAAGTTCTGGAGCTGTTTTAGAGGCAGAGTAATAAATTTGTGGGTTTTTAAAACCCACATTCAAAATTAACTAAATAGGTCACCTAAATGTTTACAACTTTGACTTTGACCCCTATTACACGCTTTTTCAAAATAGTCTCTTGCTTTCTCATGTTCATCATGCTCTTCATAATATAGCCCTACTCTATAACACATAGTTCCACCTTGTGTTGATACTCTACAAGCATTTTGAGCCTCTTTTAAATCAACCTCACCTTTAATAGCACGAATTTTATTACCTAGAACACTCTCTAATCGGTTACAACTTGGAGTATCTCCTAAGTCACATGCTTTACTATAAAAACCTCTTGCAGTTACATCATTATTACGTTTTTCATAGATATAAGCTACATTGTTACAACCCGAAGCTTCACCCAAATCACAAGCTTCCCGATAGAGTGAAATTGCTTCAGATAGATCTCGTTTCAGATACTTACCA
>JALSQJ010000037.1 GCA_026985495.1 Campylobacteraceae bacterium | reverse complement strand
GTCTAAACTCTCGCTCTCTATTTAGAGCCTGTGTCATCTCTTCAGATGATAGACGAATAAACTCAATATTTCTCACACCATTAAGTTTACAACTCTCTTTAGCTGCATAGATAGAGCGTTTTGAAATCTCTGTTGCTAAAACTTTATCAAAATATTTTGAAAGAGGAATAGTAAAGTTACCCAAGCCACAATAGCTCTCTAAAAAGTCACCACCATTAACCTTTTTTGCCTGTTCTATTGCCCACTCTATCATCTTAATATTTACAGCAGGGTTGGGTTGAGTAAAGCCACTCTCATAGTGTCGGTAGTAGTAATCTTGACCATCTATAAATAGCTTTTCTGTTACAAACTCATCACTCAAAACCACTTTTTGTTTACGACTTCTACCCATTAGTTTAGCATTTAAAACTATCTCTAACTCTCTAGCCTCCTCTTGCCACTCATCATCTAATTTTCGATGATAAATCAGAGTAATTAAACACTCATCAGTAGTGGTTGCTAAAAACTCAACAGAAAAAAGTCTATGGCGTAATATTTGAGAAGTATTGATTTTTTGTAGAAGAGGTTCCATTCGTTTTTCAATAGGTTCTATCACTTTTGGACACTCATAGATGTTGACTGAACCCTTTTTGTCAACTCTTGACATGGCATAGTTTGAAACCTCATCATCGTGCCAAATTTTAAACTCTGCTCTTGCACGATAGTGATGCTCTGTTGCAGAAAATAGCTCTAAATTTTTAATATCAAAAGGAGAGAGTAACGTTAAGAGTCGCTCTCTCTTCTCTTTTAACTCCTCTTCATAGCTCAATGCATAAATAGCACAAGAGCCACAAACTCCAAAATGTTTACATTCCAATTGTTATACCTAATAATAAAATTAGCATATTTTATCAGAAACTATATTAATACAAAACTTAACAAAAAAAGAGTAATAGGCTTAGAACTCCTCTTGTAGTGCTTCCATCTCCTCTAGTAACTCTTGAGCTTGAGCATTACCTTTTATTTTAGATAGAATCAACTTTGCATCATAGAGTACAATGCTATGCTCTCCAAGATACCCTACCCCATCTATAATGCAACATGCCAAACCAACTCCATATCGCTCTGGATTCTCTTTATATAGAGCTTTATGCATTTTTAAAGCATCTTGATGAAACTCTGATGCCTCATTAACTAAGTCACAAGCATAGTGAATCATAGCTAAATTGGTAAAAACATTTGCAATAAGCAGACTATATCGCATCGGTTTATCTTTTGCCAACTGAATATAGAGAGAAAGAGCCTCCTTATATCGCTCTATTGCTACAGAATATTGTAAATTAACAGCATAGTTGTTTGCCAACTCGTTTAAAACAATCGCACGGTCATGAGTAGTAAGCATAATGTCTCCTTTAATTAACTCCTACTATCATGATACATAAAAAACGTGGATTTTTTTTTACACAATTCTATAAATTTACTTAATTAGCTCAAAAAACCTTAAATTTATTCTATAATCAAAAAAATTCAATACAAAAAAGTAAAATAAATATTATTTTATATTAAAAAGAGTCTTTTAATGTTTTTAAATATTACATCTTACTTTTAGAGCCAAAGAGTTCTTCTCTAATCATCTCTTTGGTTTTAATTGAGCAATCACTAAATTCTTACTAAATGTACTTTTTGATAGCTCTTTTATCTCCTTTGGAGTAATAGCATGAACCAATTTAGGTAAACTATGCATCTCATACTCTAAAGAGCTATTATATTTTAAAGCACTCTTAATTTTATAACTCCAGTAACTGTTCTCTCTCATTGCTGTCTCATGCGATACATCAAACTTCTTCTTATAGATATCTAGCTCCTCTTTGGTAACTCCATCTTTTTTTAACTTCTCAATAGCAAGTTCAACAGCCTTTACAACTTCATTGGCTCGTTTTGGGTCACTTGAAAAAGAGATAGTTATCTCTGTCTCATCTCTATCTAAACGCTTAATATTAAACGAAACACCAATACCATAAACAGCTGACATCTTCTCTCGTATCTCTTTTCGTAAACGAGTAGAGAGAATATCGGTCATAGCTGCTAACTTTATATTAGTTCTATTGCTATAGGCTAAGTTACTTCTATAATGGATAAGTGTCTCTGTAATATTCTCATTATTATAATCACGAGTAAAGGTATGTTTACCATCAACCTGTGGCTCTACTCTATGTTTAAAACTCTCTTTACGCTCCTTGGTTGGAAGATTCCCTAAATAGGTAGCTAATAGTGGCTCTAACTTCTCTACTGTGGTATCCCCAACAATCACAAAGGTAAAGTTGTTCATATCTGAAAATCTATCTCTGTAAATCTCTAACATTTTAGAGCTATCTAACTTCTCAATAGAGGCATTGGTGTCAAAGAAAATTCTTGGATTATTTTTATTATAAAAGAGCTGAAGTTCACGATTAAAATGAGCAAATGGATTTTTTAGCACCTCCTCTACATCCTCTTGTAACTCTTTTTTTCTATTGTGTGCAATGGTCTCATCTATCTTAGGTTGGGTTATCTTAAGATATAGTAGTTCAAACATAGACTTCAAATCCTTACTGTTAGCACCTGCTCCAATGCTCTCTGTAAATTTAGAGATAGAGGTAGAGACCATAATATCTTTGTCTGCTAATATCTTAGACAAATCAATGGTAGAGAATTTTCCTGCTCCAGAAGCCAAGATGAAACCTGTAGCTTTTTTTACATTATCTAATTCATCAACATCGTAGAGTGATGTTCCTCCAAAACTAAAAGCTGTTAGGCTAACGTTATTTTTAGTAAAATCGGTTGGTTTAAAGTAAACATTAATCCCATTTTCTAAAACAAAATGGTAGATATCATCTTTTTTATTATACTGTTTAGAGAGTATCTTCTTAGGCTCTAACTTCTTCTCTAAAATCTCTTTAGGCAACAGCTTAACTTTTGTAAAATCTTCTGCTCTACTCTCTGCTTTTTTAATAGTTTTTAAAACTTTATCTTTAGTGAAAGAGTCACCAGTTGTATTGGTGAAAAGTATTGCTCTATCTTTAATGCCAACTACACGTTTAAACTCTCTGTTTACCTCTTCTATAGTAATTGTAGGAATAAGCTCTTTAGTGAGATTGTAATCAAAATCATAATCTATAAATGTATTGTCAGTATGACGAGCATAAAATACCAAACTTGAAGCTAAACTAGAAGAGTATTTATCATGCACTTGTTTATAGGCATTCTCATTATTGGCTAACATCTCCTCTTTTACAAGTGCCATTTCACTCTTTGAGAAACCATATTTTTTAAAACTCCAAATTAGACCATACAGCTCTTCTAATGCACCTAAATCGTTACCATTTCTAAAAGAGGCACTAAAGGTATAAGCTCCTCGTTGACTACTAATCGTATCATCTCCAAAAGAGATAGAGGTTGCTTTAGGGTCTTTTTTAAGTAGTTGCTCTTTTGCTTTTAAATTAAAGAGACGAATCATAATAGATTCAACCAATCCTCTTCGTACATCTGAAACTCGTTTATTTGGCTCCATCTTATCCATATAAAATATAGTTAAAGAGTTGCTTGTAAGCTCTTTATCTGTAAAAAATTTTATGCGTGTCGTATTGTTCTGTGCTATCTTTCGTGACTTTGTAGGTTTATGATTTCTATTTTTCAGATGAGAAAAATGTTTTTTAATAGAGGCTTCAACTTTAGTTACATTAAAATCACCCACAGCTACAAAGTGCATCAACTCTGGTCGATACCAATCATCATAGAAATCTTTAACTCTCTCTACACCAATATTTTGAATAATCTTCTCATCTCCAATGGTAGGTCGCTGAAAAAATCGACTATTACCAAAGTAGAGTGACCTAGATTTCATATAGAGTCTATACCCTATACTATTTCGTTTACGCTTCTCTTCTAAGACAACTCCTCGCTCTTTTTCAAGTTCATCTTTGTTAAAACTAAGCCCACTAGCCCAATCTTCAAAAACCAACATTCCCTTCTCTAGGTTATCTTTCTCTAATGGGATAGTAAGTTGATAGAGTGTACGTTCAAAACCTGTCGAAGCGTTTAGATGACTACCAAAACGAACACCTAAAGACTCTAAAAAATCAATAAGCTCATTAGCTTTAAAGTGTTTAGTTCCATTAAATGCCATATGCTCTACAAAGTGAGCAATACCTTTTTGGTCATCATCTTCATCAATAGAACCAGCTTTTACTAAGAGACGAAGCTCTGCTCTATGTTTTGGTTTTTTATTTTTCATAATACTATATTTAAAACCATTTGCCAACTCACCCTCTATGACTGATGGCTCTTTTGGTAGTAGCGTAGTATTGCTCTCTAAGCTATATTTTGCCGACAGTGGTGAAACGGAAATAAAGAAGAGAACACCTATTAGTAGAAACTGATTTAACTTCATATTTATCCTTTAAGCTATTTTAAGTTAAAAGTATATAGTTAATTTATTAATGAAGTTTAAATGGTTTTCCTTTGAATGGTTAATAAACAACTTTTAGATATAATCACACTAATGAAAACAGTAACTCAAAAACTAGACCTAGACAACTTTATTAACAACTTTAAGAGCTTCTATGCAAGAGATAAAGACATTGAGATGCAGGGCGATATAAATCAGCACTATCGTTATATTGAGGCTCTATCAAAAATAGAGTTTCCTCCTATTAAAAATTTACCAAATCTTGATGAGCAACTTCAACGTATTAAGAAACAAGGGGTATTGCATATAGATGATATTTATGCTTTTGTTACTATTGTTGGATACTTTAACTCTTTAAAAGCCACTACACTACCTGAACCTCTCTCTAAATGGATAGCAAATATTGATATACCTGAAGAGGTAAACACTATTCTACTCTACTTTACCGATGAGGGAAACATTAACCCAGAGCGTGAACCTGAACTTTACGATATAGAGAAAGCTCTAAAACAGAACAAATCTGAACTAAAAGATAAACTCTACCGATTGGCTCACTCCTCTACCCTTAAAGAGTATCTAGTCGATACTCAAGTTCACTTTTTTAATGGAGAAGAGACGCTTATGGTGCGTGGTGGGTTTAATCGTGTAGTAAAAGCCTCTGTAGTTGGGCGAACCTCTGGTGGATTTTTCTATATTTTACCACAATCTATTAGCCATCTTAAGGAAAAAGAGTCGGCACTTTTAAGTCGTCGTGAAGAGGTGATTTACCGTTATGCTCAACAATTTTCGACTATTTTTCATAAATATTTTCTCTTTATGAGATTTATAAACCGTGAGTATGATAGATTTGACCAATATCAAGCTAGAGTAATGTTTGCTCGTGCCTTTGACTACAACTTCATCTTACCATCTAAGCGAAAAGTAGTAAGAGTCAGTGAGTTTTGTCACCCTGCCATTGAGAACCCAAAGCCTGTTAATATAGAGCTAAATAGATCAGTTATGCTCATTACTGGAGTCAATGCTGGTGGTAAAACTATGCTCTTAAAGTCTCTACTATCGGCTGTCTATATGTCTAAAAATCTTCTACCCTTTAAGTGTAACCCACAAAAGACAGAGGTTGGACACTTTAAGAGCATAGAGGCAGTCATAGATGACCCTCAATCGGTAAAAAATGACATCTCTACCTTTGCAGGGAGAATGGTAGAGTTTGCAAAACTATTTGAAAAAAATAATGCCATTGTAGGGGTAGATGAGATAGAGCTGGGAACTGACTCCGATGAAGCAGCTTCACTCTTTCGAGTTATGCTTGATGAGTTACGAAAAAAAGGTATTACCTTTATTGTTACCACCCACCACAAACGGTTAGCTTCACTTATGAGTGCCGATGATGATGTGGAGCTTATTGCAGCACTATATGATGAAGAGAGACGACAACCCACCTACACATTTTTGCAAGGGAGCATTGGAAAATCTTACGCCTTTGAGACAGCAGAACGGTATGGCGTTCCTGCTGTGATTGTAGAGAAAGCAAAAGAGATTTATGGAGAAGATAAAGAGAACCTCAATGAACTCATAGAGAAGTCCACTACCCTAGAGCGAGAGATGCGTCAAAAACTTGAAAAAATTGACAAAGAGTTAGCCTCTGTAGAGAAAAAAAGAGAGGAGTTGGAGAGTATTGAAGAGCGACTAAATGAGCAACAACGTAAAGCCATAGCAACCCTAGAGAACCGTTACAATGCAGCAACTAAAAGAGCATTAGAGGCGATAAAAGCAAAAGAGTCAACAGAGGGAAGACGACTCTTAAATGAGGCTCATAAACATAAAAAGCTCTCAAACCAAGCCAAAGAGGTAAAACAGCCCAGTAGAAGAGTGCTACAAGTGGGAGATACTATTAAATATAGGTCAAATAGAGGTGAAATTTTAACCATACGAAACAAAGAAGCAACCATAGAGGTAGATGGTCTAAAGATGCGTGTACCTCTTAATCAACTAAGATATTTAGAGAGTCCAACCAAAAAGGTGGTCAAAAAACCAAAGAGTACAGTTAATGTTGAGAAGTCCAATAGAGGTGCTATCTCAATTAAATTGCTTGGCTGTTATGCCGATGAAGCGATTGATAAACTTGATGTTTTTCTATCCGATGCTTTAGTTGCTGGTTTTTCAGAAGTAGAGATTATTCATGGAACTGGTTCAGGTGTATTGAAAAAAGTGATTATTGATTATTTAAAAACATATCCTAAGCTACAAAGCTTTCATGGACAAAAAGGAAATCTTGGAATTACTATTGTTAAATTATAATTTTGATATAATAGTGCCAATTTATAAAATATGGAGCAAAAATTGAGTCTTTCAGAGAATATTAACGAGATTAAAAAAGAGCTAAGTAGCGATGAGCAGATGTTGGCATCTGCATTTAAAATAGAGAAACTTTATAAAAAACATAAAATTAAACTATTTACTGTTATTGGATTAGCTATTGCATATTTTGGAGGAAATGCTATTATAGAGAGTATTGCACAGAGCAAGAGAGAGTCTGCAAATATTGCCCTTTTAGCACTACAAAAAGATGCTAAAAATAGTAATGCACTGCAAGAGCTTAAAGCAAACAACCCTGCACTTTTTGAACTCTTTAGTTACCAACAAGCCATTGAGAATAACGATACAAAAACTCTACAAAAATTGAGTAGTAGTAAAAATAATATTTTAGCTGATGCAAGTAGCTACCATTTGGCAGTATTAGAGGGTAAACCAACAGAGTCAACTCTCTACAGTGATTTAGGAAAAGTTTACAATGCATCACTTTTAATAAAAGAGAAAAAGCCTATTGAAGCAAAAGAGGAGCTTGAACTTATATCTGAAGAGTCCCCTCTTTACAATATCGCAAAAATGATTAAACACTATACTATAAAAGGTCAATAATGTATCTAAAAATTCTACTTGCAACCACCTTCGCAACGGTTATATTCTCTGGCTGTTCTTCTAAACAGTATTTTGAGCCTAAAGAGACATATAGCCTCTCTACTTCAAGTATGAGTGATGAGATTATTCACTACAGTCGTGATGGAGCAACACTTGCAAGTGGAACTGTTTTAACAAAAAGCAAATCGGTTAAGCTAAAACTTAAAAAGGGTTTCTACTTTATTAATAGCAATGAGAATGTAGCAATTACTGCTGATTTAAAAGGAGAGTGTAACATTGTAAACTCTAAAGGAGTAGTAGCTTCAGCAAAGTTTCCAAGTGCATTGGTTGCAGGTACAATTATTGGGAAATACCTTGTCTATGTCTTACAAAACAACAACTATGGACTCTATGATTTTCAACAAAAAAAGATTGTCTATAATAAAGAGGCAAAAAAGGCTTACGCTATTGACCAACGTATTGCAAACCCTCTTAGAGTTGATAAGTTAGTTGTTATTCCTACACTTGATGGAAAACTTGTTATTTTAGACTTAACCACACAGAAGATTGCAAAAGAGCTTTATGTAAGTACTGAGAGTTCACTTAACAATATTATCTATCTTGGACAACTTAACAATGCACTTATTGCTGCAACTCCTCACAAAGTTCTCTCTTTAAGCAACAAAGGGAAAAGAGAGCTTGACAAAGCTGTAAGTGAAGTGACTATTAACAATGGTGATATATTTATATTTGAAAAAGATGGAACTATAGTAAAAGTTGATGAACTTCTATCTATTGTTAATGAAGAGAAGTTTAAATTTGCACACTTCTCAGTAGCTGGAGTGGTCTCTGACAAAGTGGTTGCACTTGACAAACAAGGCTACTTAATTGTTGCAAACAGAAACCTAAGTAAACATAAGGTATATAAGCTCTCTGAAGTTGATGATTTTGCATTTATCTCAGGCTCTAAACTCTACTATGATGGAGAGATGATTGAGCTTTCAAAATTGAGTTATGAGTAGAGGAGAGAACCTATTTACAGCCTTTCAAGAGTATCTTTATATAAACAAGGCTCTTGAACCAAATACTATTAAGAGCTACCTTTCAGACTTACGGCAATTTCAAACTTTTTTTAAAAAGCAAGATATACTTAAACTACAAACTACCGATATATTTGAATTTTTAACACAATTTGAAAATAAACGGACACTTAATCGGAAACTCTCTTCTATTAATACCTTTTATGATTTCTGTCATAAGCTGGAGTTTGCACAGACAAATATCAATATTCCCATGGCCAAAGTACCTAAGAATTTACCAAAATATCTCTCCTATGAGGAGATTTTAGAGGGGATAAAAGATATAAATACCTCTAGCTTTTTAGGGGCTAGAGACTATGCACTTATTCTTTTTCTATACGCTTCAGGGTGTAGAGTTTCAGAAGCTCTTATGGCAAAGAGAGAAGATTTAAACAATGGTTGGCTTAAAATCCGTTTTGGAAAAGGGGAGAAGGAGAGAATGGTTCCTATTGCACCTATAGCAATTGAGGCTGTTGAGAGCTATTTAAAAGTCGCTTCTATACAGAGTGAATATATCTGGCTCAACTACCGTGGAGAACAACTTAGTCGAATATCAGCTTTTAAAATCACAAAGAGCTACCTTGGAGTTTCTCCCCATGTATTACGACACTCATTCGCCTCTTCACTAATTTTAGGAGGAGCTGACCTGCGTGTAGTACAAGAGCTTTTAGGTCACTCATCGTTAGAGACTACTCAAATATATACCCACATACAACAAGAGAATTTAGCACAAACTATCAATAGTTACCACCCACTAGCCTAAGGAGAGAAAATGAAAGAGATTGTTGACCTACTTCAAGAGCAGAGAGTTATTTTTAAAAAACTTCAACCCATTGAGCCTAAACTACTTGGTTCAAGAAAAAAGATAAATCTCTATATTGGTGTTGATTTAAAAAAATATTATGCTACTGTTTTACATATTGTTAAAAAGAGCCGTATCTTAAAAAAAGAGGCTTTAGAGTTGATGGAGTTTCATAAAAAATTAGAGACCTACAACGAAAGTAAAATTACTAAAAAATATATCTTTATTCAAGCTCCTCTCTGCTCTAAAGCTAAAGCTCTATTTGAAGAGGAGGGTTGGAAGGTCTGGCATGAAGAGAGTTAACGCCCTGTATAGGAGTAGAGTAACGCTCTTTTAAGTTTAGAAAATACCGACCATCTATCTTCTGGACGAATTGCAAAACAGCCATAACTTCTACCATTCCAATTTACATAAGCAGCTGTATGAAGAAGAATATCTCTCTTTTTAGCATTTCTATTTTTCCACTCTAGCCCCTCAATAGATAAGTATCTATAGTGTTTTTTAAAGGTAACACCCTCTTTAGTTCCTACTTTAAAAAAACCATAAGGTGTCATGTTTGAACCTATTTTATTACTAGAGTGCCAAACTCTACCCCATCTACTTCCAGAGTTTTTACCATGTGCCACAAGATGTCTATTGACTTTACCTGTATGTAAATTAATAACATAAAGACGTTTTTGAGTTGCTGGTTTTGTATAGTCAGCAATAGCAATATAGTCTGGTGAGAGATGTTTTTTATAACGATACTCTTCATAATAAGCAAAGGTTTTTGCCAAAGCCTTTTGACTAACATTGGTTGTTCGTTTGACTCTATTAAAAATATAGTGCAGATGTGATTTACTAACAAAATACCCTTTATGTCTATTTCCATAGGTACTAGTAGCAAAGAGTGTTGATGAGAGTGTAACAAAGAGTGTAACTGTTAATATTATAGATTTCATTATTTTTCTTTATTTTAAATTTTATTATTATATTTATTTTTTAATATTTAATTAATATATCGAATTCTAATCTATTTATTCTATAAACTAGTTTAAAAAACTAATCTACTACTACAAAGATTATGTTACTATTCACTTATTCAAAAAAGGAAGCTATATGCACTATTTAAAATCATTAAATGTTCAAGTTTTTTTAGGAATTCTTCTTGGAATTTCCTTTGGAATCATTGCCCCAGATATCGCCCTAGAGCAGAAGCTAATTGGAGATATTTTTGTTAATCTCCTAAAGATGTTGGTTGTACCTTTAGTATTTGCCTCTATATATACAGCACTTACAGGGTTAGATTCAGCAGAAAAACTAAAAGATATTGGACTTAAAACTATTGGTCTATATCTATTAACTACTGCTCTATCTGTATTTTTAGCTATCTTGGTTATGAATATTTTTCCAATTGGTGAGCCTATAAGTTCAGCAGGGTTAGAGTATGCAAAAGCGAGTGAGATTAAACCATTCTCTTTTCACGATATGATTATAAGCTTTATCCCTACAAACCCTTTTAATGCTCTTGCAAGTGGATATATGATGCAGGTGATTGTTTTTGCTATCTTCTTAGCTCTTGCCTCTTTTAAACTAGAACAGAGACATCAAGAGCTACTCTTTGACCTATTTACCTCTATTAATGAGGCGATGTTTCATATTGCTAAATGGGTTATTAACCTTACACCTATTGGGGTCTTTTCACTAATCTCATACATTATTGCTAAACAAGGGATAGATGTTATTTTAGGACTATGGCAGTATATATTGGTAGTTTTAGGCGTTATTATTTTACATGGTATAGTTACTCTACCACTACTATTGACATTTTTTGCAAAAATCAACCCCTACCACTACCTTAATGCTGTAAAAGAGTCCTCTATTATGGCTTTCTCAACAGCCTCTTCTGCTGCAACTCTTCCTGTAAGTCTTCGTGTGGTTCAAGAAAAGGGTGGTGTTAGTAGAGATAGTGCAGGATTTGTCCTACCTCTTGGAGCAACTGTCTCAATGGACGGAACAGCTGCCTACTTAACCATTGCTGTGCTATACATTGCAAATTTAGCAGGTTTAACCATGACACTTGGAGACCAACTTCTTTTAGGTGTTACTGTTGTTGCTCTAAGTGTAGGTGTAGCAGCTCTCCCCTCTGCATCATTAGTAATGATGGTAGTTATTTTAAATCAAGTAGGATTACCTGTGGAGTATTTAGCAATTATTGTAGCTGTAGATAGAATTTTAGATATGGCTAGAACATCACTTAATGTAACTTCAGACTTAGTAGTTACAAAAATTGTAGATGTTTTAACAAAGAAAAAAATGTAGTCAAAAGACTACAAAACTATTGATTATTTATCATCTCACCAATCATAAATGAGAGTTCTAAAGCCTGAGATGCATTAAGTCTTGGGTCACACTGTGTATGGTATCGGCTAGATAAATCATCAGCTGTAATGGCACAAGAGGCTGAACCTGTACACTCTGTAACATCATTTCCTGTCATCTCAAGGTGAATCCCCCCTGCAACAGTTCCCATCTCTTTATGAATAGTAAAAAATTGTTCTACTTCTGAAAGAATATTTTCAAAATCTCTAGTTTTATACCCTGTTGAACTCTTCTCTACATTTCCATGCATTGGGTCACATGACCAAACTACATTTCTACCTTCATCTCGTACCCGTTTAAGAAGTTTAGGGAAAAACTCTTGAATTTTATCTGCACCCATACGTACAATAAGATTAAGTCTTCCCTCTTCATTGTTTGGATTTAGTGCATCAATAAGCTCAATAAGCTCATCTTCTTGCATTGTTGGACCAACTTTACACCCAATTGGATTAGAGATACCTCTAAAATACTCAATATGTGCCTCAGTTAAATCTCTAGTTCTATCTCCTATCCATAACATGTGTGCTGAACAATCATAAAATTTATTATCTACTTCAGAATCTGGTTTAGTTAATGCCTCTTCATAGTTTAGAAGTAGTGCTTCATGTGAAGTAAAAATGGTTGTTTGATGAAGTTGTGGTACTTCTGTACTATTTAAACCACAAGCAGACATAAATTTAACAGCATTATCTATTTTATGGCTAAGTTCCTGATATTTTTTACCCAATTCATTATCTTGAATAAAATCTAAATTCCACTGATGCACCTTATTTAAATCGGCAAAACCACCTCTTGAAAAGGCTCTTAAAAGATTTTGTGTTGCTGCTGATTGATTATAGGCACGTATCATATTGTAAGGGTTAGGAACTCTTGCCTCTTCTGTAAACTCAACACTGTTAATAATATCTCCACGATATGATGGCAGTTTAACTCCATTAACCTCTTCAAAATCGGAACTTCTTGGTTTCGCAAACTGACCTGCAATTCGACCTACTTTAACCACTGGTTTTCCTGTAGAGTACATCATAACCATGTTCATTTGTAACATAAGTTTAAAAAAGTTTTTAATATTTGGGGTATTAAAATCTGCAAAACTCTCTGCACAATCTCCACCTTGAAGTAAAAAAGCTTCTCCTCTACCTACTTTTGCTAACTTCTCTTTTAGAGTACGTGCCTCTCCTGCAAAAATAAGTGGTGGGTATGAACTAAGCTCCTCTTCAACACGTTTAAGTGCCTCTTTATCATTATATATTGGTTGTTGCTTAATTGGAAACTCTCTCCAAGAGCTTGGTGTCCAGTTCATCTCTTTTATCCTTAAAAATTAATTGGGAGATTATACCAAAAAAAGATATAATATAAGCGAAATTTAAAAAAGGATATTTCATGAACAAAAAACTACAACTCTTTTCGTTGTCGATTCTACCATTAATTTATGCTGGGTGTGTTCCAAAAACAACACAAATAATACCCCAACAGACCCATACAAACTCTTCACCCCCTATAACACAACAACCAAGAGAGCTACTACCACCTAGCCAAACAGATTCTCAAAATATTATCTATCATACACTTCCTACTGTTCAAGGCTCAAAGGTAATTATTGGAGAGAGAAGCAATGGTTTTATCTTCCCTCAATATAGAGGGAAAATTGTTCTTTTGGAAATTTTTGGAAAGACATGTCACTTTTGTTTAGGAGAGATGCCTTTTATAAATTATATTAAAAATAAATATAAAAACGAGATACAAATTATTGCAATTCAAGCACAAGAACCAATGAGTCCACAAAAAACAAGTGAATTAATCCATAGATTTAACATGACCTACCCTATTATTGAAGGAGCTGATGCAACCGATTTACTCTCCTCTATTCGAGATAAATATGAGTGGTATGGGGTTCTACCTTATAAAATACTTATAAAAGATGGAGTAAGTGAATATTTTTATAAAGGAGAAGCCAATAAAAAAGAGATGGAAGAGTATATTCAATCATTACTGTAAGAGAGTTAAATAAGCTCTCTTTTCAAAATTTCTGGTTTTCCAAAATAATACCCTTGTGAATAATCTACTCCTAGTTTGCAGATAATATTATAAATAGTTTCATTCTCTACAAACTCAGCAATGGTTTTAATCTTCTGTTTTTTACAAAAATAGACAATAGTATCAACCATACTCTGTGAGATTTTATTGGTTTCAATATTTTTAATCAATGAGCCATCTATTTTAATATAATCTGGATTATAGTCTAAAACTCTAGAAAAATTTGAAAAACCATCACCAAAATCATCTATAGCTATCTTTACCCCTCTCTCTTTAATAGTATTTATAAATTTTTTAACCTTATCAAGCTTTCTAACTTTCTCATCTTCAATAATCTCAACTGTAATTCTATGGGTTTCAGTTCTATACTTTTCAAGAAGAATAAAAAAAGTCTCTTGAATTCTCTTATCTTCCATATCAAGAGTTGAGAGATTAATTGAAATCCCCATATCGGTTTCAAAAAGTGCTCGAAAAGAGTTATGAAGTACAATAGAAGTTATCTCCTGATAATACTTACCCTCTTTTGCTGTCTCTAAAAAGAAATAGGGAGAGACTATTTTACTGTTTTTATCAATAAGTCTAACCAACGACTCATATTTCTCTATTGATTGTGTATGATTATTTACAATAGGTTGAAAATAGGAGACAATCCTATAATTATTAATTGCTAAACGTATCATTTTAAATGTTTCTAACTTTTGAACAGCAAATTTTTTCTCCTCTTCAAGAAGTGAATTAGCAAAAATAAACTCATCTTTTGTCTCCTTTAATTTACGCATACCCACCTTAACACTCTCTAATGCATTTTCACCATAGGCTAAAGAGATAACAATAGAGAGAGTATAATCAACCAATCCAATTTTAATTTTTGCACTATTAATGTTTAATTGAAACTCTTTAATGTAACGAATAAACTCCTCTTCACTCTTTTTTCTATCGTAAGGTTTAACAAAAATAAATTCACCCCGTTCTAAAAGATAAATTTTTTCAAAACCACAATGTTTAGGCATATATTGAAACAGTTTTTTAGCAAACCGTTTTTGAAGTTTTTTACTAATTTTACTCTTCATTGAAAAGTTAAGATATTTAAATTCATCTATTTTAATTAAAACAATATAAGAGCTTTTTATAGATTCAACATAATCAATAACTCTATTTTCCCCATATTCTAAAAAATCGTTAATTGTAATTTTATGAAAACTCAATGATTCCCTTTCCCTTTAAAGATATATATAATTTAATTGTTTATTTTAGTCAAATAATTAGATTTATTTATCAATTTAATTAAAATAAATTAAAAAGAGTAAAAGCAGTTACAAATAACTACAAACCCCAAGAAACAATGATTTAAAACTCTTATATAGTAATATTTTTAATCACATTTATAGAGCTATTTTAATGACAATTTGACATATTTTAATAGTTTTAACTCTTTTTTCAGTATAATCTATTAAAAAAGAGATTTGCATGAAAGAAGCCAAAGCACTGTTTCAAAAGTTAAAAATTGTCTCTCTTCTTGACTTGGCTCTAATTATTCCAACTTCATATAACAATACAACTCTCTCCACAAAAATTACTTTAGGCTCAATAGAGACTCTTGAAGCTATAGTAAAAGATATCTCAAATATTAATGGAAAACTACGTATTACTTTTTACCTGCCTAGATTTCAAAAAGAGTTAAACTCAATGCTCTTTAGAGTTACTCCATATCATCGTCAACTTTTTACCATTGGTTCACAACACTACATTCAAGGAAAAGTTGAAGAGTATAGAGGCTATCTACAGATGAACCAACCAAAATCACTTAAACAGATTGGTAATATTACCCCTAAATATAGTACTATACTCAAAGAGAGTAGCATACGTTCACTCATAAAGTATTACATTAATAGAGAGACTCTTTTTGAAGAGGGGTTAAATGATTTAGAAGTAAAAACACTTTTAGGCTTACATTATCCAAAAAGTTTAGCTGACATAGAGGGTTATGACCAAGAGGTTTTAAAGTTTGTAGAGGCTTTTAATCACATGAAGAAGCTCAAAGGAAAACGCGAAGATTTTCCTGCACTTAAAGTACTAAAAGGTAAGATAGACCCCTTTATAAAAGAGCTACCCTTTCAACTTACTAAAGAGCAACACTCTGTTATTTATGAAGTGCAACAGGATTTAAAAAGAGAAGATAGAGCAACTAAACGGCTAATTATAGGAGATGTTGGTTCAGGTAAAACAATGATAATTTTACTATCTGCTACTATTGCTTACCCCTCTAAATCTATCTTAATGGCTCCCACTTCACTATTGGCACTTCAACTCTATGAAGAGGCACAAAAATATCTACCTAACTATATAAAGATTGCATTAGTTATGCAAGGTAAAGATGAGGGGAACTACAAAGAAGCTGATTTTATTATTGGTACACATGCCCTACTCTATAAAGAAGATTTACCCTTAGCACCCTTAGTAATGGTAGATGAACAACACCGTTTTGGAACCAAACAGAGAGCTATGTTAGAAGCTATAATGTCAAAAGGTGAAAAACGACCTCACTACCTACAGTTCTCTGCTACTCCTATTCCAAGAACTCAAGCTATGATGCAGTCAGAACTGATAGATGTAAGTCTCATTACCACAACTCCATTTGAGAAAGATATTACAACACGCATTATTGGAAAAGAGGATTTTTCTGGACTCTTAAAAGATATAGAGAGTGAGATAGCTCAACAACATCAAGTGCTTATTGTCTATCCATTGGTTGAAGAGAGCCAAGAGGTTCCCTACCAGTCATTAGATGAGGGTCGAGGATTTTGGGAGAAAAAGTTTAAAAATGTCTATATAACTCATGGAAAAGATAAAAATAAAGAGCAAGTATTACAAGAGTTTAGAGATAAAGGCAACATTCTTTTAGCCACAACTGTTGTAGAGGTAGGGATTTCCCTTCCAAGACTTACACTTATTGTCATTGTTGGTGCAGAGCGTTTAGGTTTGGCAACACTTCATCAACTGCGTGGTCGTGTAGGTAGATTGGGTCTAAAGAGTTGGTGTTACCTCTTTACCAACAATAAAAAAAACAATAGACTTAGCTCTTTTTGTCAAACAACAAGTGGATTTGAGATTGCAAAACTTGATTTAAAGTTTAGAAATTCTGGAGATATTTTAGATGGAACAGTCCAAAGTGGAATGCAGTTTAAGTGGTTAGATTTGGCTGAAGATGACCACATTGTGCAAGTGGCAAAACGTAGGGTGCATTTTAATGCACCTAATTAAATAAGGTGCAATAAATTGACACCCTACAAGCTATTAATAGAGACCAAATTTACCATCAGCTCTTTTATACATAACTCTCATTAAACCATCATGGTCATTAAATACAATAAATTGTCGTTTTTTCTCAGCTTTAAGTGCTTCGATAGCTTCATCAAAATCTAGTGGTTTATGCAACTCTAAATCCATTGGAACTAACTCTACCTCTTCTGGTTCTAGGTCAAGTACAGCTTCTGCCTCTGCACCTAAATCTTTAAAAGACATCACTTTGTGGTCTTTAATTTTATCAGCATGTCTTCTTAATGCTTTTTTTGCTCTCTCAATAGCAGAGTCTGTTGCACTATAAACATCTTTATCACTCTGAGTAATAACAATGGTATTT